>JANNVG010000381.1:0-3263 GCA_031414395.1 Fimbriiglobus sp. | reverse complement strand
CCCCGGGGGGGCGCCCCCCCCACCCCCCCCGGCCCCCCCCCGCCGCGCCGTACGCCTTCCGATTCCCACCCTACTTCTGCCCGAACACGAGCACGCTGTACGGGCCAATGTCGACGGCCGCACTCGCCGGCAGGCCGTCGTACTCGCCGGCGGTGGCGGTCGCGTCGCGGCTGGGGAAGTCGCCGAAGTGCCGGCTGTACCCCTTCCAGTCGGAGTTGAACAGCAGCTTCCACTCGCCGGCGGTCGGGAAGCCGAGGCGGTAGTCGGTCCGCGGGTCGCGGTGGAAGTTGGCCACCACCAGCACGTCGTCGTTCGGCCCGCCCGCGTCCCAGCGGCGGAAGGCGATCACGTTCTGGTCGTCGTTCACGTGGCTGACGTGCACGTGCTGCCCGCACAGCCCGCGACTCTTCCCGTCCTTGTTCCGCCGCAGGCGGATCAGGTCGCGGTACATCCGCACGATGCCCTGGAACTCGACCCGGTTGTCCCACTCCACCGGCACGGTGTCGCGGAACCACCCGCCTTCGAGGAACTCCTGCCCCTGGAACAGCATGGGGATGCCCGGCGCCGTGAACACCATCGCCGCGGCCAGGGTGCTCCGCTTCTGCGCGAAGTAGTTGTCCGGCCCGTCCGGGGCGATCTCGTGGACCACCCGCGCCCGCCCGTTCGCCACCTCGTCGTGGCTCTCGGAATAAATCACCCGCTGGAAGGCGTCGGCGTTGTACTTGTGCGCGACGGCCTCCGCCACCTTCACCATGCTGCGGTGCTCGTCGGCGGCGGTGATGACGGCTTCCCGAATGGGGTGGACGAACTGGTCGTCCCACTGGCTGCCGAACCCGGCCCCGCCGTCGACCGGCGGCTTGGTCAGCCAGTCGCTCTTCTGCAGGTCTTCGGCAATGGTCAGGGTGTTCGGGTGTTTCTCTCGGATCTCGCTGTTGATCCACTGGAGCAGGCTCCAGCCGTCGGGCAGGTTCGGCTCGCCGTCGGGTCGCACGCTGCGGATGTACAAGGTCATGTCCATCCGCAGGCCGTCGATGTGGTACTCTTCCACCCACATCAGCGCGTTGTCGCGGATGAACTGCCGCACCTCCGCCCGCCCGTAGTCCGGCCGCGTGGCCCCCCACGGCGTGTCCTTCCGCCAGTCCTGGTAGAAGTAGATGCCGCCGCCGTCGCCCTCGCCCCACCCGTCGAACCGCCACAGGTCCAGGTCGCTCGGCCCGAAGTGGTTGTACACCACGTCGAGAATGACCGCGAACCCGTTCTGGTGTGCCGCCCGGATGAACTCCTTGAACCCCTTCGGCCCGCCGTACGCGCTCTCGACGGCGAACATGTGCGCGGGGTTGTACCCCCAACTGCGGTCCCCGGCGAACTCGGCCACCGGCATCACTTGCAGGCAGTTCACCCCCAGCCGCTTCAAGTGGTCGAACCGGCGGACTACGTCGGCGAAGGTGGCCGGCGTGTCCACGCCCGGCTCGGTGTCGTTGAACGTGCCGACGTGCAGCTCGTAGATCACCCACTCGTTCCACGGCGGCGTCTTATAGTGGTCCTCGCCCCAATCGAAGTGCGGGTCGTGGACGACCGCGTTGCCGACGGAGTTGGTCACCTGTCGCGCGTACGGGTCGATGCGGGTCAACTCGCCGGCCGGCGTGACGAGGTGGTAGCGGTACTCGCCGCCCACCTTCGCCGCCGGCACGTCCGCCGCCCAGTAGCCGTTGTCCTCATGCTTGAGTTGGTGCGTGCCCGGCTTCCAGTCGTTGAACGTGCCGACCACGGACACGGCGGTGGCGTGCGGCGCCCACACGCGGAAGGTGGTGCCCTTCGCGTGCGGGATGGCCCCCATGCCGGGGCGGAGGGCCTTCGGCGCGGGCATCTTGCCGAACTTGCTGAGCGGGGGCGGGGCGGTCGCGGCCATTGATGGCGTCCTGGAGTGGTGTCGAGGGGCGAACGCAGTTTAGGCGGCGGCCACCGCGGGCGTGGGGGCGGGTGGCGGTTTTGTGCCGTCGGCCGGCACGCCGCGGTAGGTGACGCCGCCGCCGTACTTGCGAGCGTACAGGTGGGTGAACTCGGCCCCGAGCAGGAGCAACTGGGTGGAGTAGTACACCCAGATGAGCAGCACCACCAGCGAGCCGGCCGCGCCGAACGCCGACCCCGGCGCCGCCTGGCCCAGGTACAGGCCGATCAGAAACTTGCCGAGGGTGAACAGGGCGGCGGTGACGACCGCCCCCACCCACACGCTCTTCCAGCTCACCCGCGCGGCCGGCAGCACCTTGTAGATGAACGCGAACAGGACGGTGGCCAGGGCGAACGACAGCACCACGTTCCCCGCCCCCAGCCACCACGAGCCGCCGCCGATGCGGGCCTCCAGCCACTTCTGCACGCCCGACAGCCCGGCCCCGAGTACCAGCGACACGAGCAGCAGGAAGCCGAGGCCGAGGACGGTGCTGAACGACAGCAGGTGGTTCCGCACCGTCCGCCTTATGCCGAGGTACTGGGCCGGGGGGTCGGGCACGTCCCACACGGTGTTCAGCGCGTCTTGCAGTTGAATGAAGAGACCGGTCGCACTGAACACCAACAGGGCCACCCCGATGACGGTGGACAAGATCCCGCCGGACGGCGACTTGGTGCTGTCCAACATGCCGTCGATGGCTTCCGCCCCCTCCTTGCCGACGAGGTCGCGGAACTGGGCGACCACCTGCCCGCGGGCGTTGTCCGCCCCGGCCAGCGGCCCGACCAGCCCGATCACGATGAGCAGCAGCGGGGCGAGCGACAGGAGCGTATAAAAGGCGAGCGCCGCCCCCAGCCGCGGGCACTTGTCCTTGACGTAATCGGCGAACGTCTCGCGGATCAGGTGAAAGACGGCACGGACGAAAGCCATGACGAAACCCGTGTGGGAATTGCCGCGGGCCTGCCGGTGACGGCAGGCCCACAGGAGAGGAGGTGTCGGCGGACTCACACCACGTTGCCGGGCGTGTCACGCCCGCCGACGACGAGCGAAATGACGAACAGCACCAGGAACAAGAAGAACAGCACCTTGGCGATCAGCCACGAGCCGCCGGCCAGTTCGGTGAACCCGAACACGGCGGCGAGCAGGGCGACCAGCAGGAACACAAGTGAGTAGCGGAGCATTGACCAACCCTCTTACGGGAACATCACACGCGACCAATGATGGCATTCGGTGTGCCAACTCGGGGGCGGGGGTGAGGTCCGCTCGCGTCGGGGGAGTTCCGAGTTTTCTTCCGGAGGCGAACGGCGCGACGTGAGTCCGC
>JANNVG010000380.1:0-3182 GCA_031414395.1 Fimbriiglobus sp. | reverse complement strand
CCCGGCCAAAACTGTGAGGGCCAGAGTGAAGGTGCGGAGCATGCGAGGAATCTCGGGGCGGGGGGCCAACAGATAGACGGTGCGAAACGCCGTACCTATCCTACCAGAGAGACGTCGACTCGCGTTTGGACCCCCGCCGGGCCGAGAGCACCCTTTCGCCGACCCGCCCACGAGGCCCCTTGCCCATGCACGCCAACCCCGACCAACTCGCCAAAGCCCGCCTCGGCTCGGACGCCGACCCGCAGGAAACGGCCGAGTGGGTGGAGTCGCTGGAAGCGATCCTCAAGCACCAGGGGCCGGAGCGGGCGCAGTTCCTGATGGAAACGCTGGCGGAAGTGGCGGCGGCCGGCGGGGCGAAGGCCGCGGCCGGCGTCACCACCGCCTACGTGAACACCATCCGCCCCGAACACCAGCCGGCGTTCCCCGGCAACCGCGACCTGGAGCGGAAGATCAAGAGCCTGGTGCGGTGGAACGCGATGGCCATGGTGCTGCGGGCGAACAAGAACACGAACGTGGGCGGGCACATCAGCACCTTCGCCAGCGCCGCCACCCTGTACGAGATCGGGCAGAACCACTTCTTCCGCGGGCGGAACGACACGCACCCCGGCGACGTGGTGTTTTATCAGGGGCACGCCAGCCCCGGCATGTACTCGCGGGCCTTCCTCGAAGGCCGCCTCGACGAGACGAAGCTGAAGAACTTCCGCCAGGAGCTGCAACCGGGCGGCGGGCTGAGCAGCTACCCGCACCCGTGGCTCATGCCGGAGTTCTGGCAGTACCCCACCGTCAGCATGGGCCTCGGCCCGATCATGAGCCTGTACCACGCCCGGTTCAACCGCTACCTCCGCGACCGCGGGTCGGGCGAGATCGCCGACGCCAAGCGCAAAGTTGAGGGGGCCGGCGACAAGGACCGACCGGTGGCAGAGAAGCAACTGGCAGACGCGGAAACGCGGTACAAGAATTGGGTCCAGGCGGATCAGGCCCGCGTCTGGGCGTACCTGGGTGACGGCGAGTGCGACGAACCCGAAAGCCTCGGGTGCATCACCCTCGCCGCCCGCGAGAAGCTCGACAACCTGACGTGGGTGATCAACTGCAACCTGCAACGGCTCGACGGCCCGGTGCGGGGCAACGGCAAGATCATCCAGGAGCTCGAGGGGCTGTTCCGCGGGGCCGGGTGGAACGTCATCAAGGTGGTGTGGGGCAGCGGGTGGGACGACCTCATCAAGCAGGACTACACGGGGGCGCTCCAGAAGCGGATGATGGAGGTGGTGGACGGCGAGTACCAGGAGTACGTGGTGAAGGGCGGGGCGTTCATCCGCGAACACTTCTTCAACTCGCCCGAACTGAAAGCGATGGTCGAGCACCTGAGCGACGACGAGCTGGCCAACCTGAAGCGCGGCGGGCACGACCCCCTGAAGGTGTACGCGGCGTACAAGAGCGCGACCGACCACAAGGGCCAGCCGACGGTCATCCTGGTGAAGACGGTGAAGGGGTACGGCATCCCCGGCGACGGCGGGGAGGGGAAGAACACCACCCACCAGTTGAAGATGCTCAAGCTGACCGAGAAGTCGGAGCCGGCCGAGGCCGACCTGCCGAAGGAGGAGAAGGAGAAGAAGGCGCTCATGGCCGCCCTCCGCCAGTTCCGCCAGCGGTTCGACCTGCCCATCCCGGAAACGCAACTCGGCGACATGCCCTTCTACAAGCCGGCCGACGACAGCCCGGAGATGAAGTACCTCCGCGAGCGGCGGAAGGCGCTCGGCGGGTTCAACCCCGTCCGCAACAACACCTTCACCCCCTGCACCCCCCCCGACCGCAAGGCGTTCGAGAAGCAGTACGCCGCCACCATCAAGCCGCGGAGCACGACCCTGGCGTGGGTGGACATGATGTCGCAGTTGATGGCCGACGCGAGCGTGGGCAAGCTGATCGTGCCCATCGTGCCCGACGAGGGCCAGACGTTCGGCATGCCGCCCATGTACGCCAAGTTCGGCATGTACAGCAGCAAGGGGCAGATGTACCGCCCGGTGGACAAAGGGAGCCAGACGGAGTACCGCGAGGCGACCACCGGCCAGATCCTGCAAGAGGGGATCAACGAGGCCGGCAGCATGGCCAGTTGGATCGCCGCCGGCACCGCGTACAGCACGCACGGGGTGAACACCATCCCGTTCTACATCTACTACAGCATGTTCGGCTTCCAGCGGATCGGCGACCTGGCCTGGGCCGCCGCCGACGCCCGCGTCCGCGGGTTCCTGATGGGCGCCACCGCCGGCCGCACCACCATCAACGGCGAAGGCCTTCAGCACGAGGACGGCCACAGCCCGATGGTGGCATCCACCATCCCCAGTTGCCGCGTGTACGACCCCGCCTGGGCCTACGAACTGGCCGTCGTCGTCGAGCACGGCATCAACAGCATGTTCGTGCAGAACGTCGAGGAGTTCTACTACCTCACCGTTTACAACGAAGCGTACGACATGCCGGCCATGCCCGGCGATGAGGTGCGGGAGGGCATCATCCGCGGGCTGTACCCGTTCAAGACGGTGAAGCCGGACGGGGCGAAGCTGGAAGTGCAACTGCTCGGCAGCGGGGTCATCTTGCGGGAGGTGCTGCGTGCCCAGCAAATTCTGGCCGACAGATACAACATCGCCAGCACCGTGTACAGCGCCACCAGCTACCAGCAGCTCCGCCGCGACGCGCTCGAGTGCGAGCGGTTCAACCGCCTGCACCCGGACGGCGAGGGCAAGCTGGCCTACGTGCAGAAGGTACTGGGCAACACGAAGGGGCCGATCGTGGCCAGCAGCGACTACATGCGGACGTGGGCCGAGGGCATCGGCCCGTTCCTGGACGGCCGACTGCTGGCGCTGGGCACCGACGGGTTCGGCCGCAGCGAGACGCGGGCCAACCTCCGCCGCTTCTTCGAGGTGGACGCCGAACACGTGGTGATCGCCAGCCTGTACGCCCTGGCCGACCGCGGCCAACTCGACCGCGTGGTGGTGGCGCAGGCGATCAAAGACCTGGGCGTGAACCCTGACGCGCCGGCCCCGTGGACGGTGTGACTGGCGAGCGGGGGGCGTCAGCCCCCTGGTTCAGAACGAATTCATTGAACAGGGAACCAGGGGGCTGGCGCCCCCCGCACGCCGGGAGACGCGATTAATGGATTTACGCCAGCCCCACCACGGCGAAGGCATCGA
>JANNVG010000379.1:0-3627 GCA_031414395.1 Fimbriiglobus sp. | reverse complement strand
GGTGCTGCACGAAACCGGCGGACTCACGTCGCGCCGTTCGCCGGGAACCTGCGGCCCCTACTCCTTTCGCAGTGCCGGGATCAGCGGCACCCGCGCCGCCCGCACGGTGGTGAGCAGGGCTACCAGCACGCCGACCACCAGCACGGCGGCGAGCATGACGCCCAGCCGCACTGAACCGAGTTGCCCGCCGAGCGCCAGGTTCGGGATCACCGACAGCAGCGCCGCGACCAGTCCGATGCCGACGCCCACCAGCAGAAGCAGGATGTTCTCGATGAGCACGATGCGCTGCAGGTCGCCCGTCTGGTAGCCGACCGCCCGCAGCAACGCCAGTTCGCCGGCGCGTTCCCAGATGGCCCGCAGCATGACCGCCGCCAACCCGAGCACGCCAAGCAGCAACCCCAGCCCGCCGAGCAACTGGAACGTGCTCAGGTACGCGCCGATCACGGCCTGATAACTTTGCACCCGGTCGGCCGTCGGCGTGACGGTCAGCCCGTTCGCCCGCAGGCCCGTTTCGAGCAACTGCCCCACCCGCTCGCGTTTGTCCGCCGGGGCGTCGATGAGGAACAGGCGGTAGCCCTCTTCGAGTGGGTACAGTTTGCGGAAGCTGGCATCGCTCACGATCAGTTCGGACTGGAACACCGAGTCTTGCAGCAGCCCGACCACCCGCAATTTCACGTCTTTGCCGGTGCCGTCGGGCACCGTGATCGTGCCACCCAGGAACGTCTTCAACTGCCACAGGGCGGTGTTGATTTCGAGGATGACGGGAGTGCTGCCGTCGGGAGTCGGGGCGTTCAGCAGCAGCCACGGGTTCGCCTGCTGCTCGGGCGTGTTGGCCTCGCTCATGGCGAACGCGAACCGGCGATCCGTCAGTAACTCGTCCGGCGCGCCGATCACCCGCGGGCGGCCGGCGGCCTGCAAATTCAGGCAACTGGCGTCGTCGCCCCCCTTCAGGCGGAACGGCAGCACGGACATGCTCTTCAGGTCGGCTTCGGCGTTCGCGGCGAGCGTCTTGCGATCCGGCCCGTCCGGGCGGATGACTTCCTCGTCCTGATACACCTTCTCCAACTCAGTCAGCACGTCGTTCCGCCCGCGGTCGCCGTCGAGCCGGTGGAAGACGGGGATGTCGGCCTCGGCCAGCAGGGGGAAGCCGCCGCTGCCGCCGGTCTTCTCGGCGAACGCGGCGTCCGGCGATTTGCGGAAACTCTCCACCGACACGAGCAGGAACGTGGCCAGCGCGAGCAGCACGACGGTGAGCAGGCTGCGACTCGCGGCGCGGGTGGTGTTGCGAATGCCGAGCGGGGTCAAGCCGTCCATCGTCGCCTCACGGGGGCGGAACAGCCACCAGCGGAACACCAACCCGCCGGCCGCCATGAGCAGCAACCCGCCGCCGAAGAACGTGCCCGCCCGTGCGTCGGCCGACCCGCCGAGCGGCCCGGCGGCGAGCAGGCCCACTCCCGCCACCGCACACCCGGCGGCGACCCACAGCGACCGCTTGGCGTTCACCGCCTTCGCTGACACCGCGGTGTCAGTGGTGGCCCCACGCAGCAGCGCCGGCGGGGGCAGTTTCACCAGCTTCCGCACGCCGAGCCAGATGGCGAACACGGCGACGACGACGGTGGACACCGCGCCGATCACCAGCAGGCCGGCGTTCACGTGCAGACTCAACAGCCCGCCGACGTTGTTGTCGGGCCACAGCCACGCCAGGAATTTCAGCATCCCGGCGGCGTACAGCACGGCCAAGCCTGCCCCGAGACTCGCCCCGACGGTGGACACGAGGAACCCTTCGACGAGCAGCAGCAACCGCACCTGCTTGGGCGTGTACCCGGACGCCAGCAGCAAGCCGACCTCTTTCGCCCGGCGGTCCACGGCCATCCGGAAGAGCATGGCCACGAGCAGCAGCGCCGCCAGGATGAGCAGCCCGCTGAACGCGAGCAGCATGGCGGCGAAGTCGGTGCCGCCGGAGCTGGTGGCCAGGGCTTGCTCGCGGATCGGCTGGAACGTAAGCCCGGCCGTAGTCGGGTCGAGCGTGTCCTTGAGTGCGGCACGCAGCTCGGCGGCGGTCTGCTCCTTCGACTTGCCCGCGGGCGGGGCGATCCGCACCGACGTGGCCTCGCCGAACCGGCTGGCGAACGGCGATTTTTCCGCCGTCCGCCGGATGTACGCCTTCGGGGTGGCTTGATGCGCCTCCCAGAAGGTGTCGTCGGCCGGCGTCACGCGGTTGAAGTTCACTTCAAACGGGGCCTGCCACTGCTTGATCTTCGGCTTGTCGGTCACACCGGGAAACGGCGGGGTCAGGTTCGGGTCGGCCGCGGCACCGCCGAACGGCACATACCCGGCGAACTTGAACGTCCGCCACTCCTCCTGAATGCTCGCCTCCATCTCCGGCTTGAAGAAGGCGAGCGTGACGGGGTCGCCCTTGTTCAACTTCGGCAGCGGCGACTCGGGCCAGTCGAGCAGGGCGATTTCGTCGTCCTTCAGGTCGGCCACGCCGGGCGGGAGGAACGGGCCGAGCGGGGCGGGGGCGGACGGATCGACGACGCTCACGATGGCGTACCCCGTCATCGGCGTCTTCGTCTCCCTGTCGGTGTTGGCGATGTGCTCCGTGCCCTTGTAGATGGCGTTAGCGAGGTACGACAGCGTGCGTTCGGAGCGCGCCCCGATCTTCTCGGCCGCCTTCTCCACGGCCGTCAGTGTGGCCGCGTCGAGGATCGAGTTCTCGCTCTCGACGAGGACGTACCCCTGCGTGGCGAACGTCTTCTCTCGCAACTCCGAATCGAACTTGTCGCCGGGGAGGATGCGCAGCCCGCGGTCGGCCGGCGTGAGCTTGGCGTGCAGGTTGTCGTTAAGCGACTTCTCATCGGGCGAAGTGCTGAGGGCCGCGTTCACCTTGCCGGGCAGTTCGAGTTGCGTCTGAAGGAGTTCGAGCGGGACGAACACGTTGAGCGGCGGGGCCGGGCTGGGGGCAAGGCTGAACTCGTTCATGCCGTGGTCGGGCGGGAGGACGGCAGCCACCGTGAGCTTGAGCGTCTTGGTCACGTCACTCACATCCCGCTTGCCGACGAGCGACGCCCGCGGCACGCGGGTGCCTTTCTCCAGCCCGAGCCACACGAACCCGCCGGCCGTCACGCCAAGCTTGTCCGCTACGCGGTGCGACAGCACCACGCCGGTCGGCAAGTCGAACGCCGTGCGGTCGGCATCCGCCACGCCCATCACCGCCACCCGCCCGAGGTGCGATTGCTGACCTTCGGTCTCGTTGCGAGCCGAGCCGGAGAGCAGCAGCATCGGCGTCGTGTCGGGCAATCCCCGCACGGCTTCTTCGCGGACGAGCCGTTCGCCCACCCACGCCGACTGCACGCCGTTGAGTTGCTTCTCGGCCCGCGCCCGCAGGCTGCCCCGCAGCGACTCGCCGACGAGCAGCGCGCCGGTCAGCACCGCCGCCCCGACCGCCACCCCGAGCAGCACGGGCAGTTGGTGCGACCAGTAGAAGGCGAGCGAGCGGAGCGGGAGTGTGCGGAAGGAGAGCATGGGTGTTTTTGTTCCCCTCTCCCTCAAGGGGAGAGGGGAACAGGACATTCAATCCGCCACCCGTTTGGTGATGCCGCCGTAGGCGTCGATGCGGCGGTCGCG
>JANNVG010000378.1:0-1608 GCA_031414395.1 Fimbriiglobus sp. | reverse complement strand
TTCCGGAGGAGATCGGATATCGGGCGAAGTGGCGGATCGCCCTGGACCAGTTGATTCGCCTCGACGGCCAGGGGGTGACGTTCGAATGGCTGACGTTCGACGAGGGGTACGGCAGCAAGGTGCCGTTCCTGGAGTTGCTGGAGCTTGTTGAACAGGCGACTGGCCGAGGCGTTCGACGGTACGGCAGCAAGGTGCCGTTCCTGGAGTTGCTGGGGATGGTGGGTCAGAAGTTCGTGGGCGAGGTGCCGGTCAACTTCGCGGTGCGACGCCGGGCCGACGGCGAGTCGTGTCGTGTCGCGCGGACGAGTGCCAACCGGCGCGGGACACGCGGACCTGGGAGCGGTTCCGGATCACCCGGAAGACGCAGGCGGACCAGGTGTGGCGGGCGCGGGGCGGGCGGGCGGGTGTGGGTGGCGAACGGATGGCATCGGCTGGTGACGGCGGTCAACGAGGCGACCGGGGAGGTGAAGTACTTCGTGACCAGCGCGGTGGACGAGCCGTTGGAGCGGGTGTTGCGGGTGGCGTTCCGTCGGGCCACGGTGGAGCACGCCTTCCGCGTGGGCAAGCAAGAAGCCGGGCTGATGCACTACGAGGGGCGGCAGTCCGTGGGGCTGGGGCGCCACCTGGTGATGGCATTGGTGGCGTTGGGGTTCGTCGCCGAGCACACGGAGCGGGTGCGGGGGGACAAACCCGCACGTGACGCAGGAGCAGGTGTGCCGGGCGTTGAATCACTGGTGCCTGGGGGTGTTGCAACGCCGCCGGAGAGTTCCGCCTCGACTCCATGTCGGCGACGTGATCCGCTACCACCAGCGTCGGAACGAGCAGGCCACGCGGTCCCACAAGAAACGGCCGCATAGATGTAGGATCTGACGCTGCGCTGTACTGCTACGCAAACCCCGATCCCTGAGCGGCCCTGGGGCGGGTGAGCCGAGCGGCGTGAGCCGCCGGGTACACAAACCCAATAGGAGCGGCCGGGTTTCCCCGGCCGAACCGGACCAGCCGGGGGAAACCCGGCCGCTCCTTAAAAATAGTCCCGGTCGCCCACCAGTCGTTTCAAGTTGTAGCGGTTTCCGTAACTGTCAGCGTCTCAAGGTCGATGCGCCGTTCGCCGGGGGAATTCGTCGCAGGTGGTCCGCCAGCCACAGGAGCAATTCGACCAGCGGCAACTCGTCCACCCAGGCGGTCGGCCGGACCCACACGACCCACCCCTCCAACTCTGAGCCGCCCTTGGTGTCGATGGCGACCACCCACGGCCGCCGCCGATCCCGTCGGGAGAAGGCGGCCACGGCGTGCCGCGCGGCGGCCAGGCGTGTGCTCAGCAGGTCGTGGGTGGGCAGGTGGTGTTCGGCGGCGAGAGGGGCGAAGGTGCGGGGCCTGAAGACGGACGCCAACCCGGTGGTGTTCAAGTGCCGCATGGTGGGCGGGCACGGCGGGTCGAGCGGGCGGTACGACGGGCTGAAGGAGGTGGCCGCCACGCAGGCGTTCGTGCTGGACCAGATGGGCGTCAAGGAGTAACCGGAACCGGGGGCCGGGGGGGGGGGGGGGGGGGGGGGAGCGCCCCCCCCCCCCCCCCGGGGGGGGGGGGGGGGGGGGGGGGGGGGGGGGGGG
>JANNVG010000377.1:0-8817 GCA_031414395.1 Fimbriiglobus sp. | reverse complement strand
CCCCCCCCCCCCCCCCCCCCCCCCCCCCCCCCCCGTTCCCCTTTGGCCGGCGGGGCTCGCGGTCCTGACGGACCTGCTCAGCCCCCCCTACCAAGTCACAGCAAGATCCGCCGCACCTCCGTTTGCAGCGGGCCGCCGGTCACGTGGACCCCGCCCTTCGCGTCCACGTACACGTCGATCTCGCTCCGCACGCCGAACTCGCCCGGCAGGTAGATGCCCGGCTCGATGCTGAAGCACGTCCGCCGCATGACCCGGCGTTCTTCGCGGGTCTCCAGGCCGTCCATGTGGCACCCGTTGCCGTGGACCTCCTGCCCGATGTTGTGCCCGGTGCGGTGGGTGAAGAACTTGCCGTAGCCCGCCGTCTCGATCACCTCGCGGGTGGCCCCGTCCACCTCCCACCCTTGCAGCGGGTCGCCGCTCTCGAACGCCCGCTTTACCCGCGCGATGCCGGCATCCCGCGCCGCCGCCACGATGTGGAACACCTCGTTGACCTTCGCCGGCACGTCCTCGCCCACATACCCCACGCGGGTGAGGTCCGAGTACACCGCCCGCGGTTTATCCATCTTCGCCCACAGGTCGATGAGCACGTAGCTGTTCGCCGAAATGCGACGGTTGTCGGCGGCGTTCGGCTCGAAGTGCGGGTCGGCGCTGTGCGGCCCCTCGCCCACGATGGGCGGGCTGTAGGTGGTCATCTTGTGGTCGGCGAAGTGCCTCATGATGCGGGCTTGCACGTCGAGTTCGGTGGTGTGCCCGTGATTCCGAATCTGATCGGCGATGAACTGCCACGCCACGCCGTAGGCCGCGTCGGTGTGCGTGGCCGCCTCGAAGTGCATCGCCTCTTGTTCGTCGTCCCACACGGCTTCGAACTGCTGGATCAGGTCGCCACTACTCACCGGCTCGACGCCACAGCCGCGCACGATCTCCACCGTGCCGGCGTCGACGCGGCTGATGTACATGTTGCCGTTGCGGGGGCTGTACTCCATCGCCACCCGCTTCACCCCGCTCAGCAGGTGGGCCAGCCCCGCCTCGAACTCCTGCCACTTCAGGTACGTGGTCTTGTCGCCGGGCAGGTGGTCGAGCGACGCCGGCTCGATGGCGTGGGCCAGCTTCTTCGGCGCCCCGCTGGCGGGGATGAAGTACGCCCACCGGCGGGACAGATTCGGGTTGGTGTGCGCCACGCGGGCGGCGAGGACGTTCAAGTTGCGGAAGTCGTACAGCAGCCAGCCGTCGAGGTGCTGCTCACGGACGGCGGACTGGATGGCGGCGAGGTCGAACATGGTCGGTTCTCTGGGGTGAAGAGGAAGAGGGCACGCGGATGACGCGGATTTCAGCGCGGCAGGACGCGGATCGGAAAGTAGAGTTTTCACCGCCGAGGGCACAAGAGGGCACAAGAGAGGGGGAAAAGAGGACGGAGATCCTATCTCCTCAACTCTCTTCTGCTTCTCTCGTGCCCTCATGTGCCCTCGGCGGTGAATACTGTTTTATCCGCGTTCATCCGCGCTGGAATCCGCGTCATCCGCGTGCCGTTTTCTCTACCCGAATGGGCACGAATTTACTCGTCGGGGTGCGGCTGCCGTCGGCCACGCGGTCGAGCGGCACGAGCACGTTCGTCTCGGGGAAGTACGTCGCGCAGTTGCCGCGTGGGATGTCGTACTCGACCACGATGAACCGCTTCGCGGTTCGCGTCGTGTCGCCGTCGGTGTTCGTCAGGTCCACCACGTCGTTCGGCTTCAGGTGGCGTTCCGCGATGTCCTCTTTGTGCATCAGGATGACGCGGCGCTCGCCGGTGATCCCGCGGTAGCGGTCGTCCAGGCCGTACACGGTGGTGTTGAACTGGTCGTGGGTGCGGACGGTCATCATCACCAGTTCGCCGAGTTGCACGGTGTCGGTCGGCAGCGGGCTGGCGGTGAACCTGGCCTTGCCGGTGGACGTGCTGAACTCGCCGTCGCGCGGCTTGTTCGGCAGGTAGAACCCGCCGGGCTTGCGGACCTTCGCGTTGTAGTCGTCGAACCCCGGAATCACCCGCTGAATGCGCTCGCGGATCAGGTCGTAGTTGCCGGCCAGCTCCACCCACGGCACGGACGACTTCCTGCCGAGTACCGCCGCCGCGAGGCGGGCCACGATCACCGGCTCGCTGAGCATGTGCTTCGACACCGGCTCCAGCCGCCCGCGGCTCTGCTGCACAATCCCCATCGAGTTCTCGGTGGTGACGAACTGCTCGCCGCCGACTTGCACGTCGCGGTCGGTGCGGGCGAGGCACGGCAGGATGAGCGCCGTCTTCCCCGTGACCAGGTGCGAGCGGTTCAGCTTGATCGACACTTGCACGGTTAAATTACACTTCCGCAGTGCCGCGGCGGTGAACTCGGTGTCGGGCGTGGCTTGCAGGAAGTTGCCGCCCAGCGCGAAGAACACCTTTACCCGCCCGTCGTGCATGGCGTGGATGGTCTCGACGGTGTCGATGCCGTGCTGCGTCGGCGGGGTGAACGCGAACTCTTTCGCCAGTCCGTCGAGCAGCCACGGGGCGGGCTTCTCGGTCACGCCCATGGTGCGGTCGCCCTGCACGTTGCTGTGGCCCCGCACCGGGCACAGGCCCGCCCCCGGCTTGCCCACGCTCCCCCGCATCAGGATGACGTTCACCACGTCGCGGATGGTGTTCACCGCGCTCTTGTGTTGCGTCAGCCCCATCGCCCAACACGCGATGATGCGGTCGCTCTCGGCGATGCGGTCGCCGGTGATCTCGATCTGCTGGCGCGTCAGCCCGGACTGCTTCTCGATGTCCTCCCAACTCACGGCGTTCACGGCCGCCACCAGTTCGGCGAACCCTTCGGTGCGGGTGTCGATGAACACCTTGTCGATGCGGTCGCGGGCGATCAGCCGTTTCATCCACCCCTTCAGCAGGGCCGCGTCGCCGTTGATCCGCACTTGCAGGTAGTCGTCCGCCAGCGGGGTGCTCACGCCCACCATGCCGCCGACGTGCTGCGGGTTCATGAAGCCGAGCAAGCCGGCTTCCTTCAATGGGTTCACGGCGATGATGCGCGCCCCGGCCCGCTTCGCCTTCTGCAACGCCGTCAACATCCGCGGGTGGTTGGTGCCGGGGTTCTGGCCGAGGATCAGGATGAGTTGCGTCTTCTCGAAGTCGTCGAGCCGCACCGTCCCCTTGCCGATGCCGACGGTGTCCGGCAGGGCCACACTGCTCGACTCGTGGCACATGTCGGAGCAGTCGGGCAGGTTGTTGGTGCCGAACTGCCGGACGAACAGTTGGTACAGGAACGCGGCCTCGTTCGACGTGCGGCCGGAGGTGTAGAAGGCGGCCTCGTGCGGCGAGCCGAGTGCGTTGAGTTCGTCCGCGATCAGCTTGAACGCTTCGTCCCAGTGGATCGGCTGGTAGTGCGTGCCGCCGGAGCGGAGGACGAGCGGTTCGGTCAGTCGCCCCTGTTGGCCGTGCCAATAGTCACTCTGATCCGCCAGTTGCCGCACGCTCTGTTCGGCGAAAAACTCGCGGCCGATGCCGCGGCGATCGGCCTCCCACGCGATCGCCTTCGCCCCGTTCTCGCAGAACTCGGCGGGGGTGCGGTGGTCGTCGCCTTCCGGCCACGCGCAGCTGCTGCAATCAATCCCGCCCATCTGGTTGAGCAGCGACAGCGCCCGCGTGCCGCGGATCACCCCCGCCCGCCCCCACACGTGCTGCATCGACTTGACCACGGCCGTCATGCCCGCGGCGGTCGTCTTCGGCGAACTCACGTGCAACCCGGTGAACACGTCCGGCGGCACGGCGGCCGGTTCGGGGTCATGCGAATCCGACGGCGGAACAGGGGAGAGGGGTTCGTCCATTTGGCAAGACTCCGCGTGCGGCGACGGAGTTGTTGTACGGCCGACGGAAACGCCACGCGGGTGATCCAACTCATCTCGGAGGCGGGTCGAGCGGCCGAAGGTGCGCCAACCCCGACGCCAGCCCGCCGCTCGCACAGGGTGGGGGGGAAAGTGGTGACACTGAGACGACTCCGCCGCCCGACCGCTTACACCGGCGTGCTGCGCAGCACGCTCAGCACGTCGTCGCGGTGGTCGGCTTGATCCGCCGGCAGCGGCACCAGGGTGAGCAGACAGTACCGCCAGTCGCGCTTCCACTTGGCCGCGTTCGTCTCGCCCGCCGGCACCGGCGGTTCGATCTGCGTCAACTTCGGCAACAGCCGCCCCAACCGCTGTTCCGGTGTGACGGTGGCGCCGAAGGCGTTCTGCGCCTCCTTCGGCGCCGCCGACGCCAGCACGCCCGCCGCCTTCACCAGATCGACCCGGCTGACGCTCGCCAGCATGGTGCAACGGGCCGGGCACGCGGCACACCCGGCCAGTTCCGGCGGGGCGGCCGACGCCAGCAGCGGCGTCACCTGGCTTGTGAACTGTTGCACACCGTCGGCGCCGTTCAGCCAGTCCCAGATGAGTTCGCCGAACGCCGCGGCCAGCCGTTCCACCAGCACGCGATCCGCCGGCCGCAGTCCGGGCTGACGGTCTTCGCCCGTGCCGTACACCGCCATGCGCTCCGTCAACCGCCCGCGGACGTGGTGAACGGTTTCGCAAAACGTCTCGCCGGCGGGCCGGTCGGCGGGTGTGGGCCACGCGGCACGTGCGGCCGTCCACTCGCCAGCGAGCGCGGCATCGACGACCGTGTGTACCCACTTCGGCACCGGCCGGCGGCGGAGGATGGCATCGACGGCCGGGTAGAAGTCGCACGGCGAGGGGCACGCCCGACAGCCGCCGTGCCGCCGGGATTGCTGCCGCTCGCGGGCGTCCGGCGGCGGGCGGAGGTCGGCCGTTTCCAGCGACACGCTCACCCCCTTCACCTGCGTCATCTGCACCAGGCACGCCGGCGCCACCGGATCGGAGGCCGATGCCGACAGCCCGTGAACCACCGCCAGCCCCTTCGACAACCCGGCCAGGAACTGACTCTGCCGCTCGTTCAGGTTCACGCTCTGCCCGGCCACCTGTCGGTCCGTCGGCGACGTGAGGCGGTGCAGAATCTTGGTGTTCGTGTTCTTCAGCGTGTCCGGGGCCAGCTTGGTCGGGATCTGGTCGGCGATGACGAACCCCTCGCCGAGCGCCCGCAGTTCGGCCAGCATGTCGGTGAACATGCCGACGGCTTTGCTCTTCGGGTCGGCGGAATCGGCGGACGCGCCGCCCGGCGTGCCGAGCAGCCGGTGGGCCTCTTCGATGAGTGTGACGTGCATGAGCTGTTCGCGGGCGTGGGCCGGCCGCTGCTTCTGTCGCACCTCGCAGTGCTGGGCCAGCAGGGTGAACACCAGGGCCATCAGGAACGCCTTCTCGTCGTCGTCGCGGAGGTGCTGCAACTCCAGCACGGCGGGGGCGTCGAACAGCTCGCTCGTCGGCGTGCTCGCCCGGCAGTTGAGCGTCATCCCCTTCGCCCCGAGGGTCAGCCCCTTCAGCCGGCTCTTGAGCGCCGCCGCCAGGTTCTGCTTGATCTCCCCGCCGTACCCCTTCTCCTTCACCACCACATCAATGCGGTCGTGCAAATCTTCCAGGCAGGGCATGAGGGCGGCGGTCTGCTCCCACGACGGGTTGGCGCCCACGTGCGGGTTGGTGCCGGTGAACAGGTTCCACCCGCGGTCCTCGTACACGCCGATGAGCGCGTCCTCCAGGATTTGCGGCAGTCCCGGCCCCATGGCGAACGAGGCGTTGAACACCGCCTTCAGCGCGTCGATGTGCCCGAGCAGCGACGCCCCGGCCGCCGGGCAGAGGGGGTTCAGCCGCAGCGGACGACCCTCCGAACTGCCGGGCGTGAACACCCGCACGCGACCGCCCAGGCCGGGCACTTTGGTCAGCCGGCGGTACTCCGTCTTGGCCGGTTCGATGACCAGGAACGGCACGTGGAACACCCGGTCGGCCTCGATCAGCAGGTTCATGCAGGTGTTCGTTTTGCCCTGGCCGGGCATGCCGACGACGAGGACGTGTTCGTTCAGGTGGCGGGCGGTCAGGCGGGCGGGGGCGTACTCGGCGCCGGCGGCGTCCCGCATGGTGCCGAGCAGAATCGACGGCTCGGTGGGTGTGCTGGCCGTCACGGGGAAGTCGCCGCGGTCGCGGAGGATCAGCCCCGGCACCTCGGCCCGCGGCGGGGCGAGCAGGGCGGCCAACTCCTGCGAACCCAGGCAGGTGGCGAGCGAGTCGTAGGCCGGGCCGAGCGGGTGCGGCGGGGCGTCGGCCCGCGGCCGCATGGAGTAGACCCCGCCGCCGAGCACGGCATCCCGCACCACACCGGGCGACAGCGGGTGAACGCGGATCGGGTCGAGGCCGAACTCCTCGCCGGCGGAGGCCGTCCGCACCGCCCGCCCGACCGCCTGCAACGTGGCGTGGCTGTCGGCCAGGATGTACACGGCCACCCGCCACCAGCCCCACCCGCGGCCGGCGCGGATGCGGGCGGTGTGCCGGGTGAGCGTCTCGTTGCACGCGGCGGCGGTGGCGTCGGTCAGCGTCATCGTGGCCGATTCACTCTCGCCGGTGGTGATGTTCGGCCCCGGCGGGGGCGGGGGCGGGGGCGGCTTGCGAATCAGTTCGAGGATCAGCCCGGACGCCACGCCGATCAGCCCCATGCCCGGCGCGCCGCACGCCGCACCCACGTACACGGCCGTTTGTTGCAAGTAGAACGGCAGCCGCGACTCGAACCCCGGATGCACCGGCGGCGGCGGGGGCGGGGTGCCCTCGCTGCGGCTCTGCCCGCGGGTGACGGACTTGGTGATGAGGCCGGACAGGTCGGTCTGCATCCGCCGGCAGGCGTCGAGTGCGGCGTCGGCCTCCTGCACCGGCCGCGGGTCGGCGACCACCACCACCGCGTACTCGCCGATGCTGCCGGAACGGGCCAGCACTTCCAGCCCGTTCGGGCGGTCGAGTTTCGCGGCGGGGATGCCGGTCACGGCCGCGGCCACCGGAGCGGTGCGCAGGAAGTCGGCGAGCGGCGCGTGGTCGGCGAGCGGCTTGGCGTCGTTCAGCTTCAAGCCGGGGTAGTACCCGCACAGGGCGGCACGCATCCCGTCCAGGTATTCGCCCGTTGAACTGCCGCCCGGTTGCCGCCGCCCGCCGTAGTACCGCCGCTGACGGAACCCGCCGGCCGCGTCGGGGCCGTGGTACGCCACCCCGAGTAAGGTTTGCCCCGGCTCGTGAACGCTGCTCAGCGCCACCGGCATCGCCGACGGGTCGGCGGCCACGCCGAGCACCGCCACCTCGTGCAGCAGGGGCACACCGCTGCCGGCGTCGGCCGCCAGCGCCCACTGGTCGAGCGTCAACTCGTTCAGGTAGCGGCGTTCGAGCAGGCCGAGCAGCGCGCCCGGAATCACGTCCTCGGCGGGGGCGGTGGCCAGCGGCACGAGCGAGGGGGTCATGGGTATTCGTGTGTGAAGTGTTCTGCTCGCTCCGCGAGCGGTCTTCGGAATCCGCTCGCGGAGCGAGCAGAGCACTACTGCGGGTCGCCGCCCATCAGCCGGTCCCAGTCGGGCGGCAGGTCGGGCAGCTTCGGGTTGTCGCCGTGTATCGGCATGGGCACGGGGATCGGCATGAACATCGGCAGCGGGTCAGCGGGTGCGGGCGGCGAATGCGGCAGCGAATGCGGCAACGGTTCGAAGCGCGGCACGACGGGCGAAGCGACCACCCGCACCGGCGGCGGCACCGGCCGACTGCCGTACAAGCTGGCCCCCACCGCGACGGCGTGAACGGCGTCGGGCAGCAGCTTCACCCCCGCCGGCCAGCGGATCGGGAACACGCTCCCCAGCCCGCCGGCCCAGGTGTACTCGGCCGCTTCGCCCGTCGTGCGGTCGAGCCACTCGACCAGCCGCAGGTGTTCGAGCACCCGTTCCAGGCAGTCGCGGCGGAAGGTCACGTCCGTCACCAGTTCGTCGGCGTGGGCGCCGGTCCAGACCCGCGGGCGGTCGGCGGTGGTGCGGTCGAGCGCCGCGGCCAGTTCGATGACCGACTGCCACAGGCGGAGGCGGTTCCAGTCGCGGGTGGCCGACCGCACGGCGTTCAGTTCCTGCACCAGCGCGCGGACCCAGTAGATCGCCCCGACGTGGTGAAGCGACACCTCGCCGCCCGCGGCCCGCGCCCCGCCCGGACGCAGGCGGAACGCGCCCGCCTCGGCCGACACGTCGCCGACACAAATCACCCGGTGAACGGTTTCGGGCGTGCCGACGTTCGGGATGGCGTGGGCGGCGGCGACCGGCGGGGGCACCACCTTCACCTCGGCGAAGTGGGCGGCCGTCAGCGCGGTTTGAAGCTCCTTGCCTTCCTGCGGGTCGCCGTCGAACGCCACCACCACCGGCACCCGCGAAAGCGTGCCGTCGCTCACGCCCAGGAAGTGCCGCAGGCGAGTGCGTAAGCCGTCCCAGAAGGCCGTGGCGTGCGGGCCGTGCAGCCCGCGGGCGGCCGTCTCGTCCGGCCAGGTGGCGTCGGCGTGTTCGGCGGCGGCGCTGCCCCACTCGCCGCGGCGGACGGCGTTCGGGATGACCGTCCGCCGGCCGTCGCCGACCACCACCGGGCGGTGGCCCCGCTCGGCGAACGCCACCACCGTGTAACTGCGGCGGACTTCCAGCCCGAGCGTTTCCATGTGCGGCCCTCCGGTGTGGTGTGTTGAACGGGATCCTCGTGACCTCACCCCCCGGCCCCCTCTCCATCATGGAGAGGGGGTGTTCAGGGGGAAACGTCTTCCGTGTCATCGCCGGGAGTTCTTGTAGGGCGGGTCGAGCGGCCGGCGACCGCAACCAGCCCCCCGAGTGTCCGCAACGTTCACGCACACCACCAGCCGGCCGCGACGCCCCGCCGTGT
>JANNVG010000376.1:0-2535 GCA_031414395.1 Fimbriiglobus sp. | reverse complement strand
CGACCCCCCCCGCAAGCGGGGAGGCGGACCGGACCACCTCCCCCTTGCGGGGGAGGTCGGAACGCGAAGCGTTCCGGGTGGGGGGTGCCAGATTCCGGTGGCACACCCGGCGCCACCGGCGGCGTTGACAGCCCCGGCCCGGCGCCTATGATGGCTCTCTTACGTTTGCCCACACCCCCGCAGAGCTTGAGGCGGTCATGGCTGTTCCGAAGCGTCGCACGTCGAAATCCAAGCAAGGGCACCGCCGCAGCCACCACTTCATCGTCCCGAAGCAGGTGCAGTACTGCCCGCAGTGTAACGAGCCGATTCTGCCGCACCGCGTGTGCGGCAACTGCGGCCACTACCAGGGCCGCACGGCGGTGGTCATCCCGACCGACACCGAAGGGAAGTAACCGATGCGGATCGCCCTCGACGCGATGGGCGGCGACCACGGCCCCCGGCCGAACGTGGCCGGGGCGGTGGCCGCCCTCGCCGCCGCGCCCGACCTGAGCGTGGTCCTCGTCGGCGATCAGGCCCAGCTCGCCCCGCTGCTCGCGGCCATTCCCCACCCGGCCGACCGCCTGGAAGTGTTCCACGCCGCCGAGGTGGTGGGCATGGACGAGAAGCCCGTCGAGGCCCTCCGCAAGAAGCCCGACAACTCCATCGCCCGCTCCTGGCAACTGCTCGCCACCAAGAAAGTGGACGGCCTCGTGAGTGCCGGCAACACCGGGGCGGTGGTCGGCGCCGGGCTGTTCACCCGCAAGTTCCTGAAGGGCATCCGCAAGCCGGGCATCGCGGCCGTCATGCCCACCATCACCGGCGGCAAGTGCGTGATCCTGGACGTGGGGGCGAACGTGTTCCCCAAGCCGGCCCACCTGCTGCACTACGGCGTCATGGGGAGCGCGTTCGCCAAGCACATGCTCGGCATCGACAGCCCCCGCATCGGCCTGATGAACGTGGGCGAAGAACAGGGCAAGGGGCACGACCTCGTCCAGACGGCGTACGAACTGTTCCGCAAAAGCCCGCTGAACGATCGGTTCATCGGCAACGTGGAAGGCCGCGACGTTCACAAGGGGACGGTGGACGTGATCGTGACGGACGGGTTCGTCGGCAACGTGATCCTGAAGCACGCCGAGGGCCAGTTCGAGTTCATGATGAAAATGGTCGGGCAGGCGGTGATCGGGCAACTGCAAGCCGAGAAGGAACTGGGGGCGAAACTGCTGGCCAAGCTGGTGGACAAGTTCCACCACAGCAGCACGGGCGGGGCGCCGCTGCTCGGCGTCGACGGCTGCTGCATCATTTGCCACGGGTCGAGCGACGAGCGGGCCATTGCGAACGCACTGGGGGCCGCCGCACAGGCGGCCCGCGTCAAGCTGAACGAGAGGATCGTCGAGGAACTGGCCACGCTGCCGGCGGTGGGGGACGAGGAGTAGATGCTGCGCGGCACCCGCCGCGGAGCGGCGGCAGACGTTAGCCAGGGGTGGGGTGAGCGAAGCGAACGGAACCCCTGGAACCGATGAGAAGAGTTGACAAGCCCCGGAGGGGCGACAGAGATCGTTTCTGTCGCCCCTCCGGGGCTGAGTTGTTGGATGCGTCCCAGGGGTTGCGCTCCCTTCGGTCGCTCCACCCCTGGCTAACATCTGCCGCCCCTCCGGGGCGAATTTCGGTCGCCTCTTCGGGGTTTCATCTGCCATGTCCACCGCCTTCCTGTTCCCAGGTCAGGGCGCCCAGCACGTCGGCATGGGCCGCGACCTGTGTGCCGCCCTGCCCGCTGCGAAAGCCCTGTTCGACCACGCATCCGCCGTCCTCGGGTACGACCTGCTCGCCGTGTGTACGAACGGCCCGGCCGAGCGGCTGAACGCCACCGACGTGAGCCAGCCGGCCATCTTCGTCGCCAGCCTCGCGGCGCTCGAACAACTCAAAGCCACGCAACCCGACCTGCTCACCAACGTGACCGCCACCGCCGGGCTGAGCCTGGGCGAGTACACCGCGCTGGTGTTCGCCGGCGTGATGACGTTCGACGACGCCCTGAGGGTGGTGAAGGCCCGTGGCGAGGCGATGCAGGCGGCGGCCGAAGCCACCCCCGGCGGCATGGTGGCGGTGCTGGGGCTGGATGTGCCGGAGGTGGAAGTGTTGGTCGCCGAAGCGCAGGCCACCGCCGGCGGGGTGCTGCGGGTGGCCAACCTGCTCTGCCCCGGCAACACGGTCGTGTCCGGCTCCGCGGCGGGCATCGAGGAGTTCGGTAAGCTGGCCGAAGCCCGACAGCTTCGCACGATCAAGCTGGCCGTCGCCGGCGCGTTCCACACCGACCTGATGAAGCCGGCCGACGACACGCTGGCCGCGGCGCTGGCGAACGCCACGTTTAACGTCGCCACGCTGCCGGTGTGGTCGAACGTGGACGCGAAGCCGCACACCGACCCGGCCGAGATCACCCCGCTGCTGGTGCGGCAGGTGTTGTCGCCGGTGCGGTGGGAAGAGACCGTCCGCGGGCTGATGGCGGCGGGGGTGACGAAGTTCGTGGAGGTGGGGCCGGGGCGGGTGCTGGCCGGCCTGCTC
>JANNVG010000375.1:0-16577 GCA_031414395.1 Fimbriiglobus sp. | reverse complement strand
AACTTTCCCTAGTGGGGCCAAAAAACCCCCCCCCTGCCCCCCACCCATCATTTCCCCCCCCCCCCGCGGCGCCCCGCCCGGGGGGGGGGGGGGCCGCCCCCCCCCCCCGGGCCCGCGGCGAACCGGGTCGGCTCACTTCTTCGGAGTCAGCCTGAACGACCGCAGGTACCGCTGCACGTCGGTCCGGTCGGCCGTCAGGTATTGCCCCTCCACCGCCAGGTACACCACCCGCTTGTCGGTCCGCACCAGTCGCACCACCCGGTGCTTGCCGCCGGCCAGACCGTACTCGTACTCGCGGGCCTCGCAGTCCTTCACGCTCACCACCCGCTCGTCCAACAGTTGCCCCTCGCACGAGGCGGTGATGGCGTCGCGGGCGGCGGCGAACCACTCCTCCTTGCTCGGCTTGTCGTTCCACTTGCCCAACTTCGGTGGCGCGTCCCCGTAGGCGACGACGTACACGTCCACCGCCTTCTTCGGGTCCACGAACTGCCGGGCGGTCAGATTCCAGTCGGCCACCGGGGCGGGCGTTTCGGCCGGCTCGCCCGGCACCTCCACGCGGAAGCTCTTGTCGTCCGGGCGGTACTCCCGCCACGTCAGCCCGGTGACGGCCGCCACCTCCCGCACCCGTTCCAGCCAGCTCTCTTGCGCGAAGTAAAAGAGCGCCGCCGCCGCGTACCCGAGGACGGTGAGCGCCACCAGCAGCCGCATCCGGAAGGGCACCGACCAGCGGCGGATGAACGCCAACCCCAGCCCCAACCCGACCGTGCCCAGAGCGATGGCCACGGGTGCCACGAACGAGAAGGCGGACGGGCCGACGGTCAGCGACAGGATGAGCCACAAGAGCGGCACGCCGACCGGCAGCAGGGCGAGCGCGATCGGCCCGCCGCCGGAGTGCGGGGGGTGAACGGTGGGGATTTCGTCCGGGTGTTCAGGGCGGGTCGTCGGCTTCGGCACGCGGTGAACGACCGGGATGTCGTCAGTGGTGGGAAACGCCGGGCCGGGGCGGATCACCGTCGGGCGGGGGGCGGGTGCTGATGCCGGTCGCGCTTCGATGGCGACGGCGACGAACTGGTGCTGACACCGCGGGCAGGCGACGACCAGCCCGAGGGCGATCGTCGGCACCCGCGACGGCTGGTCACACGACGGACAGCGGACGACGGCAGCGCTCATACCACTCAGGATAGGGCAGACGGTCAAGGCGGCAGCAGTAGCTGACGGAGGGGGACCAACAGATCAGAACACGGATGAAGAGGATCAAAGCATGGATGACACGGATCAATCCAGACTTTTGCTGATCCTCTTCATCCCTGCTTGCTCCGTGTCATCCGTGTTCCGTTCTGTGGGTTCCTGCGACCCACCTGGTGCAACAATTCCCCACGTCGCGGAGTAAATCCCCCAGCCCGCCCGGCGAATGCTACGGTACCACCAGACGCGGATTCCCCCTCCCGCGTCCGGCGAACCTTCCGCTATCACCTCAACAGGGGGATCTCACATGAATCGGCTGCTCCTCGCCGCGGCGTCCGCCGTGGTTCTCGCCCTCACGCTGCCCACGCCCGCGGCGGCCGGCTGACGCACCGGGGGGTGTGCCCCTCCCCCCGACCCGGCGGCGGTCGCTGCCAAAAAGAAGTCGGACGAGCGGAACGGGTGGTACATGACCGTACTCGGGTGTTGCGCGGCCGGTGTGGTCGGCTCGCTCGTGGCGGTCAAGTTCGTGAAGGAGGCGGGCCAAGCGGCGGCAGCACGCAACCGCGAGCGGCAACCGTGGGATTTGTAGGGTGGCCTGCGTGGCGGTCCTTCCAATCTCGCAGTGTAAGTTTTCCAGGAGCGGCCGGGTTTACCCCGGCTGATCCGTAGCTCAGGGACGGCCGGGGTAAACCCGGCCGTCCCTGGAAACCCACACCTGAAGGTTGGACGGTCTACTCCACAGAACGATGGCTCCAATTCGCCATTGTTGCCAAAGTCCGCAGTCATCCCGCACTCGCCATCTCGCCACGTGTCAAGCAGAATCTCCTTCCGCAACTCCACTTCATGCTGATTCCTGAAATCGTCCCGATTGTGACATTTTTGCCGGCACTGAGGTTGACGATGCTGCGGAAATGTCCAAAATTGTCGCTCTCCCGCGTCAAGCGTTTGGCGCGGGATCATCCAGAGGTGTGCTTCACGGAGTCCGCAACACGATGTTCACCACCTCGTTGATGGCGACGATGGTCGCCGGACTGTTCGCGTCCGGTTCCATTGTCGGCCTGCCTGATTGGGCCGACAGCTACGGGAAGGCGATGGCGCAGGCCGGTGAGAAGAACAAGCCGGTGGCGGTGTTCCTGGCGGTTGGCGACCTGAACACCCTGACGAACGGTAAAGGTCTCGGGTCGGACGCGCTGAAGTCGCTCAAAGCGGACTACATCGCGGTTCGCATCGACACGACGACGGCCGACGGGCAAAGAATGGTGGCCGCGTTCGGCATCACGCAGGGGGTCATCCTGAGCGACCGCAGCGGCAAGCAAATGGCCCTGAAGCACGAGGGCACGCTGACGCCGGAACAGGCGTCGGAGTACCTGGCGAAGTACGCCACGGTTTCGACCGTCAGCACGACCGAGTACCGGAGTGCGGTGGCGCCGGTGGTGTCGTACCAACAGGCGGTGTACCAGCAACAACAGCCGGCGATCCAGTATCACCAGCCGGTGTACCAGCAGTATGAGTACCAGCAACCGCGCCCGGTGTTGAACGCCATTCAGAACGTCGGCGGGGCGATCCAGAACGTGGGTGGTGCCATTCAGAACGTCGGCGGCATGATGTTCTCGCCGTTCGTCGGCGGCTCCTGACGGGGTCCGACCTGCCGGTAGTTTACCGGTTCCGACTCTCACCCGGCCCGACGGCCGTCCCCTCCGAAGCACGGGGGACGGTCGCCGGGCCGGGTGTTTTTCGTTACCACCCGATCACACCCCCCAGCTTCTCGCACGCTTCTCCCGGCTGCCCTGATTGGGCTGATTGCCCCGCTTGCGTCCGTTCGATGAACCCCGCACGTTCGCCATCTTGTGTCACCGGGGGGGGTGCGTCATGCGACGGCTGGCCGCGTGTGCCTGCGGGCTGTTCCTGGTGGGGTGTGCCAACACTCCGCCCGAGCGGTTGCCGCCGGCCATTGAACCGGAACTGCTGATCGCCCGTGCCGCCCCACCCGCGGACGAGGTCGACCACCTGTCTCGTGCCGCGGCGTGCGTGCAACGGGGCGACGAACCGGCGGCTGTGCCACACCTGCAAGCCCATTTGACCGACCGCCCGGAGGCGGTGATGATCCGGGCGTACCTCGCCGAGTTGTTGCTGAAGACGGGGAAGCCGACCGACGCCCGCCGCGAGTTCGAGCAGTTCACCCGGCAGGCGTGCGGGATGAGCGGCGAGGCCGGGCGGCATTTGGTTCACGCCCACACGCGGCTGATGGAGATTGCGGCCGAGGCGGACGACCCGTTTGCCGAACACCTGCACCGCGGGATTGCCCTGCTGCTGATGGTGCGACAGT
This sequence comes from Fimbriiglobus sp., assembly GCA_031414395.1. Lineage (GTDB taxonomy): Bacteria > Planctomycetota > Planctomycetia > Gemmatales > Gemmataceae > JALHQU01. The sequence continues at coordinate 13,066 of JANNVG010000375.1, read as the reverse complement.
GGGCGACCGAACCGCCGGCCGACGGCGGCGAGCTGGCGGAATCGACGCTGGTGAACGCGGCCCGCGAGCTGCGGCAGGCGGAACGCGGCCGGCCGACCGACCCGCGGGCGAACGTGTACCTGGCCGAGGTGTACGACCGCCTGGGCCAGCCCGCCGCCGCCCGCACCGCCGCCCGCCGGGTGAAGGGGCCGGACGGCGTGCTGACCGAATCCGAATGGGCGAACGTGCGGCGACTCGCCGAGTGAACCGTCGGCATCACTTCTTCAACAGGCCGTCCACGAAGTCGAACACCGCCTTCGTGCCGGGGTCGTCGGCCTTGCCCAGGTCGGCGTTGATCCGCCCGTGTGTGGTGTCGCGCCCGCTGTGGACCGTCACCGGCACGCCCGCCCCCTTCAGCACCGTCGCCAGCCGGGCGGCCTGGGCGCTCACGTCCGGGTGTTCGGCCACGTGCAGCAGCAGGAACGGCGGGATGCCCTTGTCCTTCGCCACGTGCGTGACGGCCGAGAAGTCTTTGTGCTTCTCGGGGTCGTTGCCGAACTTCTCGCGGTGGCCGAACTTCGCCTTGGGCAGCCCGTGCGCCGCCCAACGGGCTTCGGCGGTGGCGATGATGGCCGGCACGTCGTAGGTGTCGCCGTCCACCGGCACGCACCCCTTGATGAACGCGAGGGTCAGCTTCTCGGCCTTCAGGTAGCGGTCGTCGGTACACACGAGCGCGGCCAACTGTGCCCCGGCCGAGTGCCCCATCACGAACACCCGGCTCGGGTCGCCGCCGTACTCGGCCGCATGGTCGTGCGTCCACTTCAGCGCCTTGGTCACGTCGCGGATGATGTCGCCCATCTCGGCGGTCGGCAGCAGGCGGTAGTTCGGGGCGACGAACACGAACCCCTTCTCGGTACACGCCTGCGGCTTCAGTTGCACCTCTTTCTTGTCGCCCGCCTGCCACCCGCCGCCGTGAATCCAGAACACCACCGGGGCGTTTTTGGCGGCCTTCGGCGTGTGTACGTCGAGCACCTGCCGCTCGTGGCCCTTGTCCACGTAGGGGATGTCTTTCTTCGACTCCTGGGCGAAGGCGACGGCGGTGAAGGCGAGGAGCGCGACGACGGTGCGGAACATGGTGGAGGTCCGGGGGGGGATGTCCGGAGACCTCTCCCCCCGGCCTTATCTCCAATGTGGAGAGGGGGTGTTCAAGGGGGCCACGTTTCATCCACTTCGCCGCGACCTCTGAGAGCGGGCGACGAGAACCGCTCCCAGAGGTCGCGGCGAAGAAACGGTCAGGTCGGCGCTTTGAACACCCCCTCTCCATCAATGGAGAGGGGGCCGGGGGGTGAGGTCTCTTGGCGATCAAGCCGCTCGGAGTGTAATCGACGCCACGGACAGTAGCCACCCATTGAACGCGGGATACGAAGTCCGCACCGTTCCCCCGGAGTGGCGCCGATGCATCGCCGCGAATTCCTCCTCACCGGCGTGGGTGCCTCGCTCGCCGCTTGCACCCGTGCTGCTGACTCGAAACCCGCCTTCGAAATCATCGACACGCACACGCACTTCTACGACCCCACCCGCCCGGAAGGGGTGCCGTGGCCGGGCAAGGACGACAAGTCGCTTTACCGTGCCGTGCTGCCCGCCGAGTACGCGAAGCTGACCGCCCCGCACGGCGTCGTCGGCACGGTGGTGGTCGAGGCCAGCCCGTGGGTGAAGGACAACCAGTGGCTGCTCGACCTGGCGGCGAAGGAGAAGGTCATCGTCGGTGTGGTCGGGCGACTCGACCCGGCGGCCGACGACTTCGAGAAGACCCTGAAGGCGTGCGCCGCCGACCCTCTCTACCGCGGCATTCGCGTTTCGCACGCCGACCTGACCGCCGGGCTGAAGGGGAAGCTGGCCGAGCGGGGCAAGGCAATGGTCGATCTCGACCTGACGCTCGACGTGAACGGCGGGCCGGAACTGCCGGCGGACGTGGCGAAGCTGGCCGCGGCTGTGCCCAAGCTGCGGGTTGTGATCAACCACTGCGCGAACCTGAAGGTCGACGGCAAAGAGCCGCCGAAGGCGTGGGCCGACGGCATGAAGGCCTCCGCCGATCATGCGAACGTGTTCTGCAAGGTGTCGGCACTGGTGGAGCAAACTGGGAAGAAGGATGCGCCGAAGGACGTGGACTACTACCGCCCGGTGCTGGACGTGTTGTGGAAACTGTTCGGCGAAGACCGGCTGATCTTCGGCAGCAACTGGCCGGTGTCCGACCGCGGGGCGACGTTTGATGTGCTGCTCGGCATCGTGCGAGACTACTTCACGGCGAAGGGCGAGAAGGCCGCCGCCAAGTTCTTCAAAGCGAACTCAGCGGCGGCGTACAAGTGGGTGAAGCGGTAGGATGTGCTCTGCTCGCTCCGCGAGCGGTCGCCGAATCCGCTCGCGGAGCGAGCAGAACACTTCACTTCTTGAATGCCGGGTGGGTCGGATCACCCTTCGACAGCAGGTACGCCAGCAGGTCCAGCACTTCTGCCTCGTTCAGCGTGTCGATCAACTTGCCCGGCATGAGCGACACCGCCGACGGCTTGTTCGTGTCGATGTCGGCCTTCGCCACCTCCACCACCTTCGTCGAGTCTTCGGGATCAGTCACGACGATCAGCTTGCCGCTGGCCTCGGACACGATCCGCCCGGTGATCGTCTTCCCGCCCTTCGTCTCGATCACGGCCCCCTTGTACTGGTCCGAGATCACCTTATTCGGCTCGACGATCGCCTCGGCCAAGTCCTTCAGGGCGAAGCGGCCGGCGAGTTGCGTCAGGTCGGGGCCGGTCGCCCCGCCGTCGGTGGCGAAGCGGTGACAGACCACGCACCGGGCGGCGGCATACGCCTTCTCGCCGTTCTTGAAGTTGCGGCCCGATTTCAGCTTCGCTTCCAGGCTCGTCAGGTCGCCGGTCGTCCACTCCTTGCCGGGGCCGACCGGCTTGGGCAGTTCCTTCGCCTTGTATGCCGGGCGGAGCTTCGCGGCTTCGATGGCCAGCCGGTCGGTGTCACTCACGTTGGCGTAGGCGTCCTTCTCGATGTTCACGAGGAACTTCTGGTAGCTCACCCCGCCGGCCTTCGTCTGGGCTTCTTTCATGAACCCGTACCACACCTTCCACCGCTCCAGGTTCCAGCCGACCGTGGCGTTCCGCAGGGTGAACAGGTAGCTCAGCTTCTGCTGGTCGGCCGCGTTCTTGATGAGGTTCGCCACCGTGCCGCCGTATCCGCGGTTCCGCAGGATGAGTTCGTCCAGCCCTTCGGTGCTCAGCGGCTTGCTCGGCTTCGCCATCTCCGCGATCACCTTCTCGACGACCGTCGGCGACTTCAGGTAGACGAGCAGTTGGGCTAGCTCGCGGTTCACGTTGTCGGACTTGTGTGGGAAGAGCGGGTCGAGTTTCTTGAGAACCGACGCAGCAGTCTCTTTGCTGGGTTCACCCATGCGGGTGAACACCACTTGGTACGCGCGCAGGAGATCGAGCAGTTGCGACTCGGTGAGATCGTCTGGTGACATCCGAAGGAGCGTCGCCAACAACTCGCCCTGGAGCGATTTCTCGCCCTGGTGGGCGAGAGCGATGACCACCTGCGGGGTGCCGGTGTACGACGGGTCGTACAGGAACTTCTTCACCTCATCGGCCGGCAAGTATTCGAGCGCCACCCGCGCCGAGTAGCGGATGAAGCGGTCTTCGTGGTGGATCAGTTCTCGCAAGAATTCAGACGCCTTCTTCACGTCCTTCGCCGGCTGGTGATACTCCTCGATCTGCTTGAGCAGTTTCCGTTCCTCGGTCTCCTGCGTCTTCGCGTCGGCCTTCTCGGTGCTCTCCTTGCCGGTGTAAGTCACGCGGTACAGCTCGCTGCCGGTGCCGCGTCCGCCGATGGTGAAGTACATCGCCCCGTCGGTCGGGCTGATGCACACGTCCGTCAGCGGCAGCGGGGTGCGGCTGAGGAATTCTTCCTTCGTGGCGGTGTACGTCGCGCCACTCGGCGTGGTGTGGATGGCGTACATGGTGCCGAACGTCCAGTCGCAGATGAACAGCGCCTTCTGATACTTGGCCGGAAACTTCGCCCCGTACCCGAACTCCACGCCGACCGGCGAGCCGGGGCCGATGTCGATCATCCCCGGCAGGCTGTCCGGGTAGTAGCTCGGCCACACGCCGGTGCCCGACCGCCAGCCGTATTCCCCGCCGCTCACCGTGTGCGTCACGCGGGTGGGCCGATACCACGGCATGCCCAGATCCCATTCCATGTCCGAGTCGTACACGAACATCTCGCCGTCGGCGTTGAACGCAAAGTCGTACTGGTTGCGGTAGCCGGTGCTGAAGATCTCCCACGTCTTGCCGTCGAAGTCGGTCTTCGCCACGTACCCGCCGGGGGCGAGGATGCCGACGGCGTGTCCGCCGGCGTCCCACTGCCGCGGCAGCAGGTGGTCTTCGCTCCAGTTCTTCGGCACGCGACTGCTGGCGAAGTCCTTCGGCGGCTTGGTGTGGTTGCCGCACACCACGAACAGCGACTTGCCGTCCGGAGCCAACCGAACGGCGTGCGGGCCGTGTTCGCCGCCGCCGTCGAGTGCTTTCAGCTTCTCCACCTTGTCGAGCGTGTCGTCGTTCTTGCTGCTGGTCACGCGGTACAGGCCGCTGCCCGGTCCGCCGTTGCACACCACGTACAGCGTGCCCTTGTGCCACAGCAGCCCCTGGGCGCCGCTGACCTTCGCGGGAATCTTCTCCACCTTCGTTTCGTCGGTGCTGCCGAGCTTCGGCGGGGTGATGCGGACCAGTCCCTTGTCGCCCTGATCCGACGCGATCAGCCGACCTTTGTCGTCGGTCGTGATGCACACCCACGAACCGAGTTCGTTCTTCGGCACGGTGAACAGCTTCTCCACCTGGAAGCCGGGCAGCGTCACGAACGTGTTCCCCGGCACCTTCGACCCGCCGACCTGTGCCCCGTCTCCTTCGAGAACCTTCCGCCATGGCGCGTCCCCGTACTTGGCCACCTGCTTCGCCTTCACCCCGTCCTTGTCGCCCCGCTTGGCGGTGGCGGTCCAAGTGGCGTCCGTCACGGCGGTCACGTCCGCCTTGTCCGTCACCAGTTGCAGGACGAACCCGCCGGTGGTGCCCTCGTTCGTCACCTCCGCTTCGATCAGGTTGTCGCCGGCCGCCAACTTCACGTCCGCCTCCACCGCCGTTTCCCAGTCGGTGCTGGCCGCCACCTGCTTGCCGTTCACGAACAGGGTGAACGTGTTGTCGCACGTCACCCGCACGCGGGCCTCCTTCGCCCCGTTCGCCGCGAACGTCTTGCTCAGGCAGTACGGCTTCTTGATGTCGGCCCCCCAGATCCAGCCGGTCGCGGGGGCGGCGGCGAACCGCTTCGGCCACTCGGCGGATGCCGGCTTGGGCTGCGCCACCGGGGTGGCATCCTTCAGCACGGTCGGGGCCGCTTCGGGCTTCTGGGTGAACACGTCGGCGGCGGGCAGTGCCGCGGCGGACAGGAGTAAGGCGGCGAACAGGCGGACAGATCGCATGGGAGAAGTGCTCGGGTGGAGGGCGGAGGGCACACGCTGAGTGTCCGAAGTCGAGCGGGGCGGGTCAAGTCGCGGCCGGGCGATGCGTGAAAAGACCTCACCCCCCGGCCCCCTCTCCCAGGAAGGGGGTGTTCAACTCGTGCAGGTGAATGATGCTCCGCGAGAGTGGTGGGAGGGCGTGCGCCTGGAACACCCCCTCTCCCGTGGGAGAGGGGGCTGGGGGGTGAGGTCTTGAACCCAGGGGGTGAGGTCTCCGCAAAGATTTCCGCCCGGCCCTGAATCGCCCGGCCCATTCCTTCGTCTCGCCTGTGCTTCGTGCAGATTTCACATTTCAGCCGTTGCCCGAATTCCGGACGTGTCGCATGGTTGGGGCGACACAACGGCCGACGCCCGAGGGCCATGGAATGTCGATGCACACCGCCGCCAGCCAGTCGTCTCGCTTGCTCCCGCCGGTGAACGGCCCGGACACCGCCACTTGTCACCAGATCCCGTATCACCTGCCGGCCACGCCCATGCCCCCACCCCGGCCGTCCGCCACGGTTCGGGTGGACGGGTACGACATCCTCGACCGCCTGGGCGTCGGCGGCATGGGTGTGGTGTACCGGGCACGGCACCGACAGTTGAACCGCATCGTCGCACTGAAGGTGCTCGGCTGGGATTGCTCGGCCGACCCGGAATCGCACCGCCGCTTCCAGGTGGAGGCCGAGGCCGTCGCCCGCTTGCAGCACCCGAACATCATCCAGGTGTTCGACGTGGGGGCGTTCACCGAACACGCCGGCGACGCCCGCCCGCGGCCGTACCTGTCGCTGGAATATGTGGACGGCGGCAGCCTGTTCCGGCAGACGCTCACGCCGCAAGACCCGCGGGCCGTCGCCACCCTGTTGGAGAAAGTCGCGCGGGCGGTGGACGCCGCTCACCAGGTGGGAGTGGTTCACCGGGACCTGAAGCCGGCGAACGTGCTGCTGACGCACGAGGGCGAGCCGAAGATCGCCGACTTCGGGCTGGCCAAGCAGATCGACCACCGGCGGGACGAGCGGGGCGGCTTCCTCACACAAGACGGCACGGCCGTCGGCACGCCGGAGTACATGGCCCCCGAACAGGTGGACGGCGACCCCGCCACCCCCGCGTTCGACATCTACTCGCTCGGCGTGATGCTGTACGAGTTGCTCACCGCCCGGATGCCGTTTAAGGGGCTGACCGTCACGGAGACGATGCTGCTGGTGAAGTACCAGGAGCCGGTGCCGCCCTCCCGCCTGCGGCCGAGCCTGCCCAAAGACCTGGAAACGATCTGCCTGAAGTGCATGGCGAAGTCGCCGGCCGCCCGGTACGCCACCGCCGACGACCTGGCCGACGACCTGGCCCGCTGGCTGTCCGGCCAGCCGATCCTCGCGCGGCCAGTCAGTCGCGTCGAGCGGCTCGGCCGGTGGGCCAAGCGGAACCCGTCGCTCGCCACCATCTCGGCACTGGCGCTCGCGCTGGCCGTGACCGGCGTGAGCGGGATTACGTGGAAGTGGCGGGAGGCCGAGCGGAACGCGAAGTTGGCCGAGGCGAAGGCGAAGGAGGCCGACGACCGCCGGCAGGACGAGCAGTGGGAGCTGTACCGCGGGTGCGTCGCCGTCGTCGCGGCCGACCTGCGAATGAACACGCTCAGTTCCACCCGCGACACACTGCTGCGAGCGCCCGAGCAGTACCGCGGGTGGGAGTGGCGGCACTACCTCGGCCAACTGGACGTGTCGCGGGAGGTGTACCCGATCCCCGCCGACATCGCCCACGGGCCGACGCTCAGCCCGGACGGCCGGCTGTGCCAAAACATCGCCGGCGGCCTTTGGGTGTGGGACGCGGCCCGCCGCGAACACTTGAACACCAGCCAGGTGGACGGTTTCTGGGCCGTCTCGCCCGACGGCACCACGTACCTGCGGCGGGTGTCCGACCGCACCGTGGCGGTCGGCCCGACCGTCGGCCCGACGGCGGAAGTGCTCATCCACGCCGACGAGGACGTGATCGGGTACGCGACCTCTCGGAGCGGCCACCGGCTGATGCTGATCACACGCCGCACCTCGCAGGTGTGGGACACGGCCACCGGCGAGGCGGTCGGCGAGCGGCATCAGAACCTGCTGCCGGGTCAGGGATCGCCCGGCATGTCCGGTCTGTCCGCCGACGGCAAACTGGCGGCCATGAACTACACCGTCACGGGCGACACCGAGGTGTGGGACGTGGACACCGGCCGGGTGCGGTTCACCCTGAAGGACTTGCACGACCTGTTCATGGTGCGGTTCAGCCCGGATTCGACCCGCCTGCTGGTGAACGAGGCGTACCCGTCGAACAAGGTGAAGTTGTGGGACACCCGAACCGGGGAGCCGGCGGGGGTGATCAAGGGGCACACCAACAACATCAACGACCTGGCGTTCAGCCCGGACGGCACGCGGGTCGCCACCGCCTCACGGGACAAAACGGCTCGCGTGTGGGACGCGGCGACCGGCCGCCACATCGCCACCCTCCGCGGGCACACCAGCGAGGTGTACTCGGTCGCCTTCAGCCCGGACGGCACACAACTGGTATCGGCCGGCGAGGACCGCACCCTCCGCACGTGGGAGGTGCCCTCCGGCCAGGAGTTGGGCGTCCTCCGCGGGCACTCGCGGGCGGTGGCGGGCGCGGCGTTCTTGAACAACGACACCGTGATGAGCGTGGGCAAGGACAGCACCCTGCGGTACTGGGACGCCCGACGTGGCTCCGGCAGCGGGCTGTGGACGGGGCACGACGGGTTCGTGTACTCGGTCGCCGCCCACCCGGACGGCGAGCACGTGGTGTCCGGGGCGTGGGACAAGACGGTGCGGGTGTGGGATTCCGCCGGGCGGGAGGTCCGCCGGTTTGACGAGCCCAACAGGGACGCGGTGGCCGGGGTGGCCGTCAGCCCGGACGGCAAACGGGTGGCGACCGTCTCGTGCGGGGACGCGGTGCGGGTGTGGGAGTTCGCCAGCGGTAAGCTGCTGCACACGTGGGTGCGGCTGCGGCAGCACTGGAAGACCGGCCGGGTGGCCTTCCACCCGACGGCCGACCTGCTGGCGTGCGGCGGCGGGGACAAATCCGTTCTGGTGGTGAACCCGGCGACTGGGGAGAAGGTGATCGAGCTGCCGACCGCCGCCGACGCCGTGCGGGACGTGGCCTTCAGCGCGGACGGCAAGTGGCTGGCCGCCGGCGGGTGCGGGGACAAGACGGTTCACGTGTGGGAGGTGGCCGCCTGGAAGAAGGTGGCCACGCTGACCGGGGCGAAGGACTCGTACTACTCCATCGCATTCAGCCCGGACGGCCGCACCCTGGCGTCCGGGTCGGTGGACGGCAATGTGTACTTGTGGGACACGGCCGGTTGGGAGCCGCGGGCCACCCTGCCGCACGGGGTGAAGGTGTACGGGGTGGCGTTCACCCCGGACGGCAAGCGGCTGGCGTGCGGGTGCGCGGACAACACCGTCCGCCTGTGGGACACCACTCGCCACGAGCAAGTGGCCGAACTCCGCGGGCACACCGACTACGTGCACCACCTGGCGTTCAGCCCGGACGGCACCCGCCTCGTCACCGCCTCCGGCGACATGACCATCCGCGCGTGGGACGCCCCCGCGCCGAAGTGAGCCGCCCGGTCAGAAGTGCTCTGCTCGCTCCGCGAGCGGTCTTCCCGAACCCGCTCGCGGAGCGAGCAGAGCACTACCAGCACCCGACGGCCCGCCGGCACGTTCACCCGCACAGCCACCGCATGAACGACTCGACGGTCGGCCACTTCCACCGCTCGGCCGCACGGAACGTGCCGTAGCACACCAGCAGGCACGGCGGCACTAGCGCCACCGCCACCCACGCCGGCATCGCCTGTCGCCAGAACGCCGTCGGGTCGTCGCCCGCCACCAGCCCGTACACCCACAGCGGCCACAGGTGCAGCATGTGGTGCAGCAGGTACACGCTGAGCGAGTGCCGGCTCATCGTGCCCGCCACCGCCGTCACGCCCGGCCGCTTCGCCAGCCCGTTCCGCCGGTCCACCCACTCGTGCAGCAGTGCGAACCCGAGCAGCGCCCCGCCGAGCGTGCCGCACACGTACTCCTGCGACGCGGGGAACATCGTCCACCCGGTGAGCACTTTCGTGGACACGGGGGCGGGCAAGAAGTGGTGCCCCAATTCCATCAGCACTGCGACAAGCAGGAACAAGCCACCCGCAACCGCCAACGGCTTCACCGACACTTCGGCACCGTCGTCGCGGAACAGCACCCGGCCGGCGAGGTAGCCGGCGACCGGGTACGCGGCCCACGGGAAGAGCGGGAAGTACCCCGTGGCGAGGTAGCCGACGCTCACGTCCGACAGCGTCCACTCACACTGGAAGTAGTCGTCCTGCCAGTACGAGATGTAGTCGGCCTGCGTTCGCAGGAACGGGCTGAGGGCGAACAGCGTGCCGGCGACGACTGCCAGCACTGCCGGCGGAAGGTTCCGCCCGACGCCCAGGAAAACCAGCACCGTGCCGATCATGGTCAGCACGTCCCAGTTGAAGGTGTCTTCGGGCAGCCAGACCAGCACGTTGAACACGAACCCCAGCGCGAACAGGAACACCCCGCGGCGGACGGCCGTGCGGGTGACGGCGTCGTCCGGCGTGCCCTTCGTTTCTTGTGCCCGCACCCAGATGCGGAAGCTGAGGCCGGCGAGGAAGGCGAACAGCGGCGCGCCGAACCCGGCCGGCGCCCACCCGACGCCGGCCAGGTTCTCGGTGAAGTGGACGACCACCATCAGCACGATGGCGACCGCCCGCAGCAGGTCGATGGAGGCGTACCGCATCGCGCCTACTCCCCCGCCGTCAGAATGCTGAACAGCGACAGCACCAGCTGCGCCGCCAGCATCACAATGATGACCATCTCCAGGGTGTGCCCCTTGCGGGCCAGCTTGTGGTCGGTCGCCTTCTGGCCGAGCGTGTCGTAGATCCGCTCGAACACTTCCAGTTGCTCCTGAAGCATCTCCACGCGGTGCCGCTGTCGCAAGCGGTCCCGCAGTCGTTCGCTCACCTGGCTGGCGAGCGTCGGCGGGTAGACGTGCGGGGTGAGCACATACGGCAGCACGCGGGTGAGCCGCGCCCGCAGGCCGAGCAGTTGGGCGAACCGCTTGGCCAGGCGGTCGTGGTGGCGGGCGGCCTTGTCGTCGAAGTCGAACGCGGGGCCGGCGTCGGCTTCCAACTCCGGCCACAGTTCGCCCAGGCGGGTCTCCGTCTCGCGGAGTTCGGCCTCGTAGTGCGCGACTTCGGCCAGCACCGCCTCGAGCGCGGGCAGCCGGCCGACCGGGGCGATGACCGCCGCCCTCCCCACGCCCCACACCAGCACCGCGCCTTGAAACGTGAGCGTTTGAACTGGCCCGGCGTTCGCCGCCACCCACTCGCGCGCCTTCTCGCACCAGTCGGCTTCGTCCGGCTGGTCGCACGGGATCGAAAGCAGTTCCAGCGCTGGCATCTGCTTCACCCCCAGCGGCAGCGACACGGCGCGGCGGTCGAGCGCCGGCGGCAGTTCGCCGATCAACCTGTGGTCGGGGGAACGCTCAGTGACGAACGCGACCGGGTGAATGGCCGTGCCGTCCGGCCAGTGGTGCGGGCGGGCGGAGCCATTCACGGACAGGGGCGGGGCGGTCATGCGGGCACCTCGGCGCGGTCGGCCATGAGCGCGACCAGCCAGTGGGCGACGTACTCGGCCGAGTCGAGCACGCCGTTCAGGGTGGAATCGAACAGGTAGTCGCCGACGACGAACAGGTGCGGGTGGCCGGCCGGGTCGGGGCGGTGGCGGCGGTCGAGCGTCCGCGGGTTCAGCCCGCCGGGCAGCGCGCTCACGGAGCCGATCCAGCGGTGAACCCGCGACTCCTCCATCAGGAACCGCCCGGCCGCGAGGTCATCCGGCAGTGCTTGCAAAGCCGCGTTCACCAACTCGTCGTCGGTCAGGTGGTTCATGCCCGTCGCCGCGTCCCCGCCGATCAGCCAGCCGAGCACCGCTTGACCCGTGCCGGGGTTGCGGCTCGACTCGTCGTACAGACAGCAGCCGCCGAAGGCGTCGAGCATGAGGTACGAGCCGGCCAGCTTGCCCCGCCAGAAGTGTTCGCGGAACGCCACCGTCACCCGCAGGTAGTGCGCCGGGTGGTTGTACGCGGCGTGGTGCGCGGTCATCGCCGCGGCCAGCCGTTCGCCGGTGTACCGCACCTTCCCAATCGCGTCGTGCGGCAGGGCGATCACCACCGCGTCGAACGTGTCCGCCCGCTCGCGGCCGTCGCACTCGGTCGTCACTGACAGCCGGTTGTCACTCGTCCGCCCGACGGCCGTCACGCGGGTGTTCAACTTGACGTCGGCGGCCAGCCGGCGGACCAGTTCCCGCGGCAAGGCCTCGTTCCCGCCGGCGATGCCGTACAGGCCCATGTAGGCCGGGTCGTTCATCAGGTAGTTGTGCAGGCCGTAGGCCACGCTCGTCTGGCTCGGCTCGGCGGCGAGGTCCGAGTGGATGAACTGTTCGACGTACTGGCGGGCCGCGGGCGACGGAATGGCCCCGAGCAGGGCGTCGAACCCCGGCGTCACCAGCGGGTCGGGGGCGCCCTCGGTGTCGGACTCGTAGAACTCGTGCGGGGTGATGGCGTCTTTCGCCCGACGGTCGAACGCGATGAGCGCGTCCGCCGCGGGTTGGCCGAAGTGGTCCCGCAGGTCGTCCACGTTGGCCACCGTCTTCCCGCGGACCACCGCCGCCGCCCCTTCCATGCGGCTGATCGGCAGGCCGAGTTCCTCCACCAGCTCTTTGAGCGGGTCGTCGTCGTGGTGGGAGTAGTCGTACAACTCGGCGGCGCCGGCCTCGTAGGTGGCGGGCACGCGGCCGAAGCCGGGGGTGAGAATCTTCCCGCCCACCCGGTGAGAAGCCTCGTACACGGTCAGGCGGAACGGGTCGTTCGCCCACTTTTCCAGGGCGTAGGCGGTCATCAGCCCGCCGGGACCGCCGCCGACAACTGCGATCTGCCACCGCGGCATGGGCGAACCCGGAAGACGTGTGCTTGAACTGAGCTTGTAACGCCCGCCGCCCGCTTCCCGCCGTGGTCGTGGAAATGAGAAAACCCCAGCCGGGTCACGGCTGGGGTCGGGTGTTTACTGCGCACTGTACTGCTTAACGTCACGCGGACACGTTCTTCCGCCCGGTGATCATCAGGTATCCGGCGAGCACGATCACCCCGCCGACGATCGACATGAGCCACCCCGGCCACATGGTGCTGACGCTCGCGTCGGCCGTCCACGTGTCACGCCAGATGAACGACGAGATCAGCCCGCCGACGAACGCCCCGGCGATGCCGAGGACGATGGTCATGATCCAGCCGAAGTTCTGGCGGCCGGGCACGATGGCGCGGGCGATGACGCCGACGATCAGGCCGGTGATGATCCAACTGAGGAGCGCGAGCATGGGAAGTTCTCCGGTGGGGGGTGTGGGTCGCAGGCGACCTTGCCACTCCACCAGAGCAAGTGCCGGGCCAAAGCCGCCGACGTCTTGTAGTCCTGTGGTCCTGTAGGGCGGGTCGAGCGGC
>JANNVG010000374.1:0-1675 GCA_031414395.1 Fimbriiglobus sp. | reverse complement strand
TCGCGCCGTTCGCCGTTTAGTGGCAATTCTCCCCGCCCGCCTTCGATGTCACCTCCGCCCCGTGCGCCCAGGAGGTCGGTCCATGTCCGTCGAGCGGCATCTCATCGCCGAATTCGTGTCCGACATCTGGCGGCTGGTGGTCGGCCGCCCCGTGCAGGCCATGCCCGCCATCCCGCCCGCCGCCGCCGGCTGGTCGTTCGCCTGCGTGCAGATCACCGGCGCCTGGCGGGGGACCGTCACCGTGGCGGCCGACGCCGGGCTGGTGCGGGCGTTGGCCGCGGCCGTGTTCGCCGTGCCGCCCGAGCGGGCGACCGAGGCCGAGCGGGCGGACGCACTAGGCGAGCTGGCCGGCATGGTGGCCGGCAACCTGAAAGCCGTGCTGCCCCCGCCGTGCTACGTGTCCAAGCCGGCCATGGCCGCCGGCGACGGGGCCGAACTGCACGCCGGCGCCCGCTGGCGGGTGCTCCGCGGCGGGTTCACCGACCCGGCCGGCGTGTTCGTCGTCACCGTCGCCGAGACGCACCGGCCGACCGGCCGCCGCCGCAACCCGGAGCGGCCGTCGGGCATCAACCCGCTGAGCGACTGCGAGACGTCCGGCCGCTTCCCGCAGATCCTGGCCGAGAACTACGTGGTCGTCACCCCGGCCCCGCGGGGCGAGCAAGCAACCCCCGGCGATTCCGTTCGATAACCCCCACTGTCGCCGGGGTCTGTGACCCCGGTCTGACCCGGCCTCACAGAGGCCGGCCCCAGACGGCGGCACTCCATCCCGGCGGGCACAGCGTGATCGTCATCATCGGCTGCGTGGTGGTGCTGGTGGCCATCCTGATTGGGTTCAGCATGGCCGGCGGGGACGTGCACTCGCTGGTCCACCCGTCCGAGTTCATCACCATCGGCGGGGCGTCCATCGGGGCCATGATCATCATGTCGCCGAAGAAGACGATCATCGACGTGATCAAGGGCACGCTCGGCCTGCTGAAGGGCAACCCGTTCAGCAAGCCGATGGCCCTCGACATGCTCAAGCTGCTGTACGGGCTGGCGCGGGCGGTGAAGCAGGACGGCGTACTCGGGCTGGAACAGCACGTGTCGTCGCCGGACGCCAGCCCGCTCTTCCAGGCCGCCCCGAAGGTGAAGGGGAACGGGCACCTGAAGCACTTCATCTGCGAGGCGTTCGCCCTGCTCATCGACGGCAAACCGTCGAGCGAGCAACTGACCGCGTGGCTGGGAGAGGAGATCAAGGTGCTGGAGCGGGAGCACCACCAGGCGAGCGGGGCGCTGGCGAAGATGGCCGACTCGCTGCCGGGGTTCGGCATCGTGGCCGCCGTCCTCGGCATCGTCGTCACCATGCAAGCGATCGGTGGGCCGGTGGAGGAGATCGGGCACAAGGTGGGGGCGGCCCTCGTGGGCACCTTCCTGGGCATTCTGATGGCCTACGGGTTCATCGCGCCGATGGCGGCCCGCCTGGAAACGATGGGCGAGCTGGAGGCGGTGTTCCTGCGGGCGGTGCTGGCCGGGGTGGTGGCCGTGAGCGACGGGGTCAGCCCGCGGGACGTGGTGACGCGGGCCAGACGGGTGCTCGGCACCGACACCCGCCCCAACCCGGCCGAACTGAAAGTGATCTTCGGGCAGTGACCGACACGGCGAGGGGGGGGGGGGGGGGGGGGGGGGGGGGGGGGGG
>JANNVG010000373.1:0-1516 GCA_031414395.1 Fimbriiglobus sp. | reverse complement strand
CGGGCCGGGTTCGCCTGGAACCGGCGGACTCACGTCGCGCCGTTCGCCATTCGCGTCACCGCTTCTCGGGCATCAGATACAGCGTGAACGCGAACGTGGTGCTCTGGGCCCCGGTGCGGATGGTCAGTTCCTGGTTGCCGTCGATGCTGCCGATCACGTCCTTCTCCTGGATCCGCACGGCGAGTGTTTTCATCTTCTGCACCTGCGCCCACTCGCCCGTGCTGCTGTCGCGGCTCACCTCGAAGTACGTCAGGTTCGGGGCGGCCGGCAAGTCCCGCGGGGGGTTCGGCTTGAGCGTGAACCGCAGCCCCTCCTGCCCCTTCGTGAAGATGGTCTCGACGCGATCCGAACTGCCGATCTTCATGCCCAGCCGCTCGGGGCGGAGGAGCATCTTGGCGCACTCGTCCTGCGTCAGGTTCGACCGCACGCCGAGGAACATCTGCCAGCCCGACTCCAGCCACTGCGGTTCGAGTTGCACCCGCATCTGCAACCCGCTGCCGATGAACGGCCGCTCCTGGTACACCGGGTCTTCGACTTGGTTCAACAGGTCGTCCAGGTACTGCTTCAGCTTCCAGAAGCCGGTGCCCAGGTCGTCGTGGTCGTAGCGGGGCAAGGCGGGCGGGCGGGCGGAGCGGCCGAACACGGACAGTTGCCCGACCAGCCGGGTCAGCTCGCGGAACGCCTCCACCGGGTGAATGCCGTGTACGAACGCGGCGTGGCTGAGGACGGCGTACCCTTCGTTCATGCGGTCGAGTTGGTGCATCCGGCGGGCGTCGCCGGCGGTGTGCGAGTCGAACGTGATGCCGCGGGAAGTCACCTGGGCGGCCACGACTTCAATCTTCTTGTTCAGCCGCGCGTACACGTCCTGCATGATCTGCTGCTGAAGCACAGGCCAGCAGTCGCAGGCGAGCAGCGGGGGGATGAACGTGTTGTCCAGTTCGGGCGTGGCTTCGGGGCGGTCGGCGCGCTTCAGCCGGGCGAGCGGCAGCACCTCATAACCGCTGCGGTCTTCGTCGCCGATCAGCACCCGCACGTCCGGGGTGCGGAACGCCATCTCCTGCTCGTTCACGCCGGTGTTCTCGTCCGGCATCTTCAACCGGGCCGTGCGGAAGCGGGTGGGGTTGGTCACGCCCGCCGCGGCCACGTTCGGCTGTCCGGATCGCGTGACCGGGATCGCCAGATATAAGTCGAGCGCGGATCGCCCCTGGAAGAACGGTTTCAGGTCGCGCTCGGGCAGCGGGGCGTCGTCGGGCAGCTTCACCACTGTGCCGTCGCGGAAGCGGGCTTCCAGACTCCGCACGGCGAAGCGAAACCCGGCCAGAGCCTGCGTGTCGAGGTCGCAGGTGCGGTAGCCCCAGGCGTACCACTGGGCGAAGCGGGCGTTCTGGTCCACCAGCCGGGCGGTGTACCGGTCCGCCGCCTGCAGGTGGTGCGGGCGGAAGAACAGCCCTTCGTGCCAGTGGAGCGGTTTGGGGGTCATTGAGTATCTTGGACCTCACCCCCCGTCCCCCTCTCC
>JANNVG010000372.1:0-2311 GCA_031414395.1 Fimbriiglobus sp. | reverse complement strand
CCCCCCCCCCCCCCCCCCCCCCCCCCCCCCCCCGGCCTCGCCAGACACCATCCACTGACCCCACTCACCCCCACCACCCGCGAGCGACCCGATGAGCGACGAACCGATCAAGGCCAAGCGCGTGACCGACGACGAAGTGATCCTCACCGCCCGCCGCGCCGACGACCTGTCCGACTCGGACATGGACGCGGTGAAGAAGCTGAAGACGGCGTTCGACGAGATCCGCAAGCAGATGGGGCGGGTGATCGTCGGCCAGGAGGAGGTGATCGAGCAGCTGCTCATCGCCATGTTCGGCCGCGGCCACTGCATGTTGGAAGGGGTGCCGGGGCTGGCCAAGACGCTCATGATCAGCACCCTCGCGCAGTGCCTGTCGCTCGACTTCAAGCGGATCCAGTTCACCCCCGACCTGATGCCCTCGGACATCACCGGCACGGACGTGATCGAGGAGAACCGCAGCACCGGCGGGCGGGAGTTCCGCTTCCTGCAAGGGCCGCTGTTCGCCAACGTGATTCTGGCCGACGAGATCAACCGCACCCCGCCGAAAACCCAGGCCGCGCTGCTCGAAGCCATGCAGGAGCGGCAGGTGACGGTCGGCCGCGTGCGGCACAAGCTGGCCAGCCCGTTCTTCGTGCTGGCCACCCAGAACCCGATCGAGCAGGAGGGCACGTACCCGCTGCCCGAAGCCCAGCAAGACCGCTTCATGTTCAAGGTGTTCGTCGACTACCCGACGTTCGACGAGGAGTTCGAGATCGCCCGCCGCACCACCAGCACGCACATGGACGAGCCGAAGGCGGTGCTGAGCGGCGAGCAGATCCTGGAGCTGCAGACGCTGGTGCGGAAGGTGCCCGTGACCGACCACGTGATCAACTACACGCTCGCCCTGGTGCGGCAGACGCGGGTGAGCCGGCCGGGCGCGCCGAAGTTCATCCGCGAGTGGCTGAGCTGGGGGGCCGGCCCGCGGGCGGTACAGAACCTGATCATCTCGGCCAAGGCGCGGGCGCTCCTGCACGGCCGCACCTACGCCACCGTCGACGACGTGCAGGCCATGGCCCTGCCGGTCATGCGGCACCGCATCGCCACCAACTTCACCGCCGACTCGGAAGGGGTGACGACCGACGTGGTGGTGAAGCGGCTGCTGGACGAGACGCCCAGCCGCGAGGGCGAGCTGGAGAAGGACGAGCGGTTCAAGAAGATCTTCGCCAAGTGATGGCCCATTGGAACCGGGAACGCAGTGACCGGGTGGCGAACCACTCCCCCGGTCACTGCGTTCCCGGTTCCAGCAGAACACCCGGTCACTGCGTTCCCGGTCCCACCACCCCCCGCGACCACGCACCATGTCCAAGACACTCGACCCGGACGACCCGCGGCGGTTCCTCGACCCGCACACCGTCGCCAAGATCGACCGCCTCGACCTGCGGGCCAAGCAGGTGGTGGAGGGGATGCTGGCGGGCATGCACAAGAGCCCCTTCTTCGGCCAGTCGGTCGAGTTCGTCCAGCACCGCGAGTACGTGCAGGGGGACGACATCCGCCACCTGGACTGGAAGGTGCAGGCGAAGACGGGCAAGTACTACGTCAAGCTGTACGAGGCCGAGACCACCTTCCGCGCCGCCCTGGTGGTGGACACGTCCGAGAGCATGGGGTACGTGAACCCCCAATCCGCGTTCACCAAGTACGAGTACGCCTGCACGTCGGCCGCCTGCCTGGCCCACCTGATCGCCCGCCAGCAGGACTCCGTCGGCCTGACCAGCTTCGGCTGGGACGTGAAGCAGGCGCTGCCGCCCAAGAGCAGCCAGCGGCACCTCAACGCCATCATGCAGACGATGGACCGCACCCGCCCCGGCCAGAAGACGAACCTGTTCAGTTGCCTGCGGCAGGTGGCCGAGACGCTGCCCAGCCGCGGGGTGGTGCTCGTGTTCTCCGACCTGCTGGCCGACCGCGAGCCCATCTTCAAGGGGCTGGAACTGCTCCGCCACCGCCGCCACGACGTGAGCATGTTCCACATCCTGGACGACGACGAGCTGACCTTCCCGTTCAACGGCATGACGCGGTTCGAGGGGCTGGAGGAACTGCCCAACCTGTTCTGCGACCCGAAGGCCCTCCGCGACGGCTACCTGGACGCGCTCGAAGAGTACCTGACGGAAGTCCGCCGCGGGTGTACCCGCATCGGCGTCGACTACCACCTGATCCGCACCAGCGACTACATGGACGCCGTCCTGTCGCGGTTCCTGTTCCGCCGCATGAGCGACCGCGCCAACCCGGTGAAGAAGTAGCCCCGCCCCGGCGAGCCGTGCTCCGTGAGGAGCCGGGTTGA
>JANNVG010000371.1:0-2463 GCA_031414395.1 Fimbriiglobus sp. | reverse complement strand
CGGACTCACGTCGCGCCGTTCGCCTCACTTCAACCCCAGCACCTTGTCCATTCGCTCGGCCACGTCGGCCAGCCACTTCTCGTCGCCGCCGCCCACCTCGCTCGTCGCCCACCCGTCGTACCCGATCTCGCCGAGGGCTTTCAGCACCTCCGGCCAGTCCTCGCTCCCCTCGCCGATCTTGGCGGCGAACCCGTCGCCGTCCTTGCCGCTCTTCTTCGCCAGTTCGGTGCTGTACCCCTTGAAGTCGAACTTCACCATCCGCTTGCCCAGCTTGCGGATCCAGTCGGCCGGGGCGACGCCGTACTTGATCATGTTCGAGATGTCGAAGTACGCCGCCACGTATTCACTCTTGAACTGATCGACGTACTCCACCAGTTGCTCGGGCTTGGTGATGAAGTTGTTCCACACCGTCTCGATGGCGATCTTCACCTTCAGCTTCTCGGCCAGCGGCAGGGCCTTCTTCACCTCGGCCGTGCTCCGCTCGAAGCACTGCTCGTAGGTGGCGTCCTTGTTCACCACGCCGGGCACCAGTAGCACGGTGTCGGCGCCAACCGTCTTGGCGTCGTTCAGCGCCCCCTCGAGCGCCTTCAGCCCCTTCTCGCGGACCTTCTCGTCCGGACTCGACAGCGTGTCTCGCCAGTGGACGGAGTCGATGACGCCGTGGACGAGGACGCCCGTCTCCTTCGTGGCGGCGACGACCTCGTCCAGCTTCAGCCCGCTCGGGCTGTCGATCTCGACGCCCTCGAAGCCGAGCTTCTTGATGGCGTTGAACTTGTCCGTCGGCGTGCCCTTGATGCCGATCATGCTGTACTTGACGGCCTTCCGCAGCTTCGGCTTCTTGGCGTCCGCGGCGGGCAGGAGGGCGGCGGTGGTGACGGCCGCGGACGCGGCGAGGAACTGGCGGCGGGTGTGCATAGTAGTTGAACCGGGAACGCAGTGACCGGGTGGGGGAGTGGAACCGGGAACGCAGTGACCGGGTGCATTTGGAACACCCGGTCACTGCGTTCCCGGTTCTATGAAACTACACCTTGCTCTTGGACAGCTTGTACTGGCCGGGGACGGGCACGTCGGGCATGGCGAGGTCGCCGAACTCGTACTTGGCCGGCATCAGGTTCTGGTTGGAGGCGAGCAGGTCGGCCCACTTGACCCGCTGGCCGGTGTACGCCGCCTCGCGGCCGAGGAGGCTCATGAGGGTGGTGTGCGCGGACACCTCGCCGTCGTTGATCGGCTCGCCCTTGCGGATGCTGGCGAACAGTTCGTCGTGTTCCGTCTGGTACGCCTCGCCCAACTTCACGTCCTTCGTCGTCCACGTCTTGCCGTCGGCGGTGATGGTGTGCTTCTTCAGGTCGCACACGCCCTTCGTGCCGTAGGCCAGGTCGAGTTGCTCGGTCAGACAGCCGCTCACCTGCCGGCACTGGTTGACCACCTTCGCCCCGCTCTCGTACTCGAACACCACGCTGAAGTTGTCCCAGATGTTGCCGTACTTGTCGTCGGTGCGGCTCTGCCGCCCGCCGGAGCCGATGGCCGACACCGGCAGCGCCCCGCCCATCAGCCACGCCGCCTTGTCGATGGTGTGGATGTTCTGCTCGACGATGAAGTCGCCGCTCAGCCAGATGTAGTAGTACCAGTTGCGGATCTGCTGCTCCATCGGCGTCCACTTGGGGCTGGCCCCGCGGTGCCACAGGTCGCCCGTCAGGTAGGAGCAGTACACGTTCTGGACGGTGCCGATCGCCCCGTCCAGCACCCGCTTCATCGTCTCCCGCTTGGGCGCGTGGTAGCGGTACGTGAACCCGCTCACCAGGCTCCTCTTGTTCGCCGCCTGCGCCTTCACGCTGTCCAGCACGCTCTTCAGCCCGGCCACGTCGGTGGCGTGCGGCTTCTCCATGAAGATGTGCTTCTTCTTCTCCACCGCGTAGGCCAGGTGCATCGGGCGGAAGCCGGGGGTGGAACAGAGCAGGACCACGTCGACCCCGCTGTCGATGAGCTGCTTGTACCCGTCGAACCCGCTGAACCGCATCTCGTCCTTGACCGCGATGCGGTTGACGATGTCGTTCCGCTTCCGCTCTTTCTCCTCGTCTTTGGCCGTCTGGGTGATGGCCTTCAGCCCGCTCTCGATGCGGTCGGGGAAGATGTCGCACAGGGCGACCAGTTGGCAGTTCGGGTCGGCCACCAGCGCGTTCACGGCCGCCCCGCTGCCCCGCCCGCCGGTGCCGATCAGCCCCACTTTCAGGGTGTCGGTGCCGGCCGCGTGAACCGAACGGGCGGTGGACAGCAGCACTCCGCCGGCGGTGGCGGCGGCGGACGCGGTCAGGAATTTTCGGCGGGACGGGCGGGTGGGGGTGGTCATGTGTCACCAGAGAGGAGACGCGGGTGGGAACGACGGGGCTATTGTGGCGGATCGGCGGTCGGGTGTCACGGCGAAAACGTGGCTGTTGGAAGACCTCACCCCCCGTCCCCCTCTCC
>JANNVG010000370.1:0-2898 GCA_031414395.1 Fimbriiglobus sp. | reverse complement strand
CCCCCCCCCCCCCCCCCCCCCCCCCCCCCCCCGCCCCCCCGGCGTTACGGCCACGGCCGCTACTTCTTCGCCGCCTTCATCTGCTCCTTCACGTAGTCGACGGCCTTGTCCAGTTGCGTGTCCTTGAACTCCTTCTTCTTCGGCGGGTCTTTGGCGTCCTTGCGGGGGATGATCTCGCGGTCCCGCATGACCTCGCGGAAGTCGCTCTTCTCCTCGCGGCCGAACTTCACCTCGTACCCCTTGTTGGGCGACACGCCCCACTCGTCTTCCGGCATGCCGGGGGTGCTGAAGCGGTCGATGTTGCGGCCGAGCGGGGGGTAGTAGCGGGCGAAGGTGAGCTTCACTTTCGCCTCGGTCGGGTTGAACGGGCGGACCGTCTGCACGCTCCCCTTGCCGTAGCTCCGCTCGCCCACCACCACCGCGCGGTCGTAGTCTTGCAGGCACGCCGACACGATCTCGGACGCGCTCGCGCTGTCCCCGTTCACCAGCACGGCCATCGGGATGTTGGTGCAGCTCACCCCCCGCAGCAGCGGGCGGAACTGCGCCGCCCGCAGCACGTCGTCCGGCTGGTCCCGCATCTTGATGGTCACCACTTTGCCGTCTTCGATGAACATGGAGCAGATGGCGCCGGCCGCGTCGAGCGCCCCGCCGGGGTTGCCCCGCAGGTCGAGCACCAGCCCCTTCAGCCCGTCTTTGGTCAGCGCCTTCACGGCCGCCGCCAGGTCGGTGATGGTGTCCGGGGTGAACTGGTTCAGGTGGATGTACCCCACCTTCTCCTTCTCATCCAGCCAGAAGTTCCAGGCGTCGTTCGCCACGCGGGAGACGCCGAGGACCGTCTCGACCGTCACCTCGGCCCGCTTCAGCACGTAGTCCTTCTCCTCCCCGTCCCGCTTGATGACCAGGGTGATGGGCACCCCCGGCCGGCCGAGGATGATGTCCAGCGCCTGCTCCGTCTTCATCCCCTTCGTGCTGAACTCCTTCTTGTCCTCGCTCTTGAGCGGGTTGCCGTCCGGGTCCACCTCCCGCTTGATGCCGACGATCAGGTCGCCGGCCGCGATGCCCGCCTTGTACGCCGGGCTGCCCTTGATCGGGCTGGCCACCAGCAGGGCGTCGTTCACCAGGTCGCGGCGGATCTGGATGCCCACCCCGCCGAACCGCCCGCTGAGCGCCGAACTCAGCTTCTTGATCGTCTCCTTGTCGATGTAGCTGGTGAACGGGTCGTTCAGGGAGGCGAACAGCATGGTGACGGCCAGGTCGGCGTCCTTGTGCCCGTCCAGGTCTTCGCGGGCGCCGAGCGTCAGGCGGGCCTCGGTCAGCACCTCTTCCATGTCCGCCTTCTTCCACTTGGCCGACCCCTTCAGCCGGTCCCCCAGGCCGGCCGGCAGCGGCTCCTCCAAGCGGCGGAACATGCCCTTCACCGCGCTCGCCACCAGGTCCGCCTTCTCGGTCGGCTTGACGTACCGGTCGGCCACCAGGGTGGCGGCCGACATCACCTTCTTGGTGAACCGCTCGGCCGACTCGGGGTCGAGCACCATGCCCTTCTTGATGGCGGCGGCGGCGGTGTCGAAGTCGGCCGGGGTGAGCGCGCCGTCGGCCAACTCCTGATACTTCTTCCGCAGGTCTTGCAGGGCCTTCAGCTTGGGCATCCGGGTGAGCAACTGCGCGCCCTCGGCGGCCACCTCTTTGGTGACCTTGCCGTCGGCCCCCAGCTTGGCCACCGCCGCCGCCCGCTTGGCCACCGCCGCCGTCACCTTGGGGTTGGACGTGACGGGGAAGTGCGACGTCTCTTCGCCCACCAGGAACGGCTCACCCTCTTTCTCCTTCGCCGTCTTGCCGAGCGTCCGCAGGTACTCGGGCATCTCCTTCTCGATGTACTTGGCCAGTTCGTCCACCGTCACCAGCCCGTCGGCCTCGTACCCGTCCTTGTCGGCCGTCCCTTTCAGGGCGTCGAGCACGAGGGTGGCGAACAGGCCGTGGTCGCCCTTCATGAGCGGGTCGGCGGCCGGGGTGGTGCCGAGCATGAACACGCGGTCCTTCGGCAGCGTCTGGTCGGCCTTGTCCTCCCCGCCGAAGATGCCGGAGATGATCTCCCGCAGGCCCGGCTCGATGACCGTCTCCTTGCCCGCGTCGTACCCCTTGAAGTGGACGTCCATCATGACCAGCACGTGCTGCTGGCGTGCGGCCTTCAGTTCCGGTTCCAGGTCGGACCCGAGGACGCCCGTCTTGGCCCGCTCCTTGAACGTGGTGTCGGACGCGAACAGGCAGGTGCGCTCGCCGGCGCTCGCCCCGCGGCCGAACCAGGCGATCACCAGCAGGTCGTCCTTGCCGGTGGCCGTCACGGCCTCGTGGACCGCCTTCAGGATGTTCTCGCGGGTGGCCTTCTGGCCCTTCCGCTTGTCGTCCTCTTTGCTGGTCAGCAGCTTCACCCGCTCCGGCTTGGCGTCCAGGTACTGCTTGTCGGCGAACAGGTCGTACACGGCCTTGGCGTCGGCGTCGGCCGACGGGCGGGGGAGGATGGTCGGGTCGGCGGTGTCGCTCACCCCGATGACGACGACGTAGGCGCCTTGGGACGGCTTCGGGGCGTCGTCCGGCTTGGCGGCCTTCGGGTCGTCGGCTCGGACGACACCCAGGAAGGCGGCCATTGCCGCCAGGGAGAACAGGAACGTGCGCATGGTCGGTCGGTCCTCGGTCTGGAGCGTTGCTCTACCGGCCGTGCAGCGCGGCCGGCCGGGCGGCCTGGAGGCGCGCCCGATGGGGTATTGTGCCGCCCCCCTTCGCCAATCGTCAATGGTGAACCGGCGGACGGGTGGTGAAACCTCACCCCCCGGCCCCCTCTCCATCATGGAGAGGGGGTGTTCAACATGTCCAGCCGCCCTGTCGTCGCCGGGAGCTTGCGAC
>JANNVG010000369.1:0-2688 GCA_031414395.1 Fimbriiglobus sp. | reverse complement strand
GGCGGGGGTCGCCGACGAGGCGTCGGCTCGCCCGCCCTACACCGGCAGACATCTCCTCGAATTCCCTGGCCTCGCCACTCAGGACCGATCCGGCGGGCGGGCGTCGTCGTCGCGGTCATCCCGCCGCGGCGCTCGTGGTGGCTCGTCCGGAGATGCGGTGAACACTTTGGCGCAGATCGGGCACGTCATGTCGTGACCCAGATCCTCGGCCGCGACGCCCAACCTTTCCTTGCACTCTGGACAGTTGACGACCGTGTTGGCGACTTCGGCCGGCGGCGGCAATGGCGGGCGGCGGTCGTCGTCGTCGTTATCCCGCCGCCGGTCGTACTTGCGGTCGTAGTCGCGGTCGCCTTCGCCGTCGTAGCGCGACCGCCGGCCGCGGCCGTCGCGCTCTTCGTCCTCGTACCGATCTCGCTTCCCGCCGGCCTCGTTCAACTCGCGGGTGAACCCGGCGATCTTCACCCAGTAGACAATGATGAGGATAATCTGAACCAGTGCGAGGACCATCACGAGAATCCTGACCCCCATCAGCAGGCCCGGCTCGCCCGGCTCGTCAATGTCCTTGCCCACCAGATTCCCGACGACGTTGATGCCGTTGGCGACGAGACCCAGAATGATGTAGCTGAGGCCGAGCGTCTTGTCGAACGACTCGTCGTCGCTCCGCAGGCCGCGGTCGCGGTACTCGGCCTGGAGCGAGTTGCCCACCTGGATGACGTTCACGAACTGCCACACGAGGTTCAGGAACGGCACGAAGTTCAGCCACACCAACCCCGGCGCCATCGCCTGGTTGCGCGGGGCACACGCCTGAATCGCTTTCATCAGGGTGATGTGGAAGAAGATGAAGACCATCAGGATGCCGATCACGAACACGGCGGTACAGCCGAGGATGGCAAAGGCGGCGTCTGAGTTGGCGGCGAACACCATACGGCACCAGTGGGGATGCGGGGCGGGTGGGCGGCTGACGGGCAGTCTACATATTGACCGACCGTGCCGAACACCACCACACCAGACTCATTCGCCGCAGAGAAGCCGCGGGCGGTCCTTTCGCTGCCACTGGCGGTCTGGTACGGTATTCCCTCGTCTCGCCACCTCCGGAGGTCGCCCGTGTCGCACCGTCTGTTCGCGGTCTTCGCCCTCGTCGCCCTCGCCCTGCCGGTTGTGGCCCAAGACGGCCTCCCGGCCACCGTCGTCGAAGCGGTCAAGAAGGCGGCGGTGTTCATCAAGGTGGAAGGGGAAGGGTGGGGCGCGTCCGGGTCCGGTTTCGTCGTCGGTGGGGATGACAAGGCGCTGCACGTCGCCACCAACCAGCACGTCATCGACACGAGCGGCAAGCCGGGCAAGCCGGCCGTCATCACCGTCGTGTTCGACAGCGGGACGAAGAACGAGCGGTCGTTCACGGCCGCCGTGGTCGCCTCCGACTCCGAACGCGACCTGGCCGTGCTGCGGCTGGTCGGAGTGAAGTCGCCGCCGGCCGCGATCACCCTGAGCGACAACGCCAAGCTGACCGAGACCATGCCCGTCTACTCGTTCGGCTTCCCGTTCGGCAAAGCCCTGGCCGAGGACAAGGGGTCACCGGCCGTCACCATCGGCAAGGCGTCCGTGTCCAGCCTCCGCCTCGGGCCGGACGGCGACCTGGCGACGATCCAGATCGACGGCAACCTGAACCCCGGCAACAGCGGCGGGCCGGTGGTGGACGCGAAGGGCAAGCTGGTGGGCGTGGCCGTGGCCACACTCAAGGAGGGGCAGGGCATCGGGTTCATCGTGCCCGCCCAGGAACTCGGACAAATGATGCAGGGGCGGGTGGGCCGCGTGCGGCTGGTGCCGCAGAAGGCCACCGAGGGCAAGACCGTCGTCCGGTTGGAAGCGACGATTCTCGACCCGATGGACAACGTGCGGTCGGCGGCGGTGAAGTACCTCGTGGTGACGCCGAAGGACAAGCGGCCTGATGCGGCGACGTTCGCCCGGCAGACAGGTGTGAAGACGGCCGTACTGAAGATCGCCAACGGCGTCGCCTCCGTAGACCTGCCGCTCGCCACCACCGACGGCGAGTTGATGGTGATGGTGACGCTCGAAACGGCCGCGAAGAAGACGCTCACCACCAAGCCGCGGGCGCTGCCGCTGGCCGCGGCCGTGGTGGTCGGCGGGCCGCCGCCGACCGGGTGGAAGGAGTACGCCCCGCTCGACCGCACGTTCGTGGCGTGGGTGCCGGTGAAGGCGGCCAGCCAGTCGGACGAGAGCCGCACGCGGGCGGTGAACGGCAAACTGCTGACGGTCAACGTGGTCGCCGGCGAGACGAATAGCGGGCTGAGCTACGAGGCGCAGGCGGTGCTCCTCCGCGGGGCGTTCGGGCGTGCCCCGAAGCGGGAATTGGCCGAACTGTTCCGCGACCTGATCGCCGAAGAGTTGAAGGGGAAGGTGACGGACACGCAGGAGGTGGACGCCGGCACCCTGCCCGGCATCGAGTCGGTCATCGTGGCCGGGCGAACTACCACCCGCGTGCGGGTGTACGCCGCGGCCACGGGCGTGTACATCGCCACCGTGAGCGGCCCGGCCGACCTCGCGGCCGGCAAGGAGGCGACCACGTTCCTCGCCGCCTTCCGCCCGTCCGAAGGCGGTTTCCCCGGCATCGGCGGCGGTCTGCCCACGCCCGGCGGGGTGAGCGGCCCCGGCCTGATCGCCCCCGGCCCG
>JANNVG010000368.1:0-12858 GCA_031414395.1 Fimbriiglobus sp. | reverse complement strand
GGAGAGGGGGCCGGGGGGTGAGGTCCATGCTTTCCATTCGCCTGCTCCCACTCCTGCTGCTCGCCACCTCCGCGCTCGCCGCGGAGCCGGTGTGCCTCACCCTGCTGCCGAAGCCGACCGGCACGGACGCCGTCGTCACCGTCGGGCACGCGGCCAAGCTGACCGGCGGCACGGCGGCCGTCCGCGACAAGATGGCCAAGCTCGATCTGGCTGAGCGCGCCGACGCCGAGAGCATCTCCCGCAAGCTCGTCCGCATTCGCCTGAAGCTGGCCGGGTTCGCCGACACCGATTTCACCTTCACCGACGCCACGCCGAATGGCACCCTGCTGACCGCGGAGACGGTGGAGGAAGCGGCGAAGCAGGAGTTGTTCCGCCGGCTCGGTTCGACCCCCGCCGACGCCTACGTGGACGTGCTCCGGCCGGTGGTGGTGAAGCTGCCGGCCGCGTCCGCCACCGACGTGGTGGAACTGACCGCCGTGCCCGTCGGCGGGGCGGTCAAGTTCGGCCGCACGCAGATGGACG
This sequence comes from Fimbriiglobus sp., assembly GCA_031414395.1. Taxonomy (GTDB): domain Bacteria; phylum Planctomycetota; class Planctomycetia; order Gemmatales; family Gemmataceae; genus JALHQU01. Next base: position 12,336 of record JANNVG010000368.1, on the reverse strand, counting down.
TGACCATCAAGGTGAACGGCGAGCGGAAGCTGACGCTGCCGGTGTTCCTGCAAGCGAGCTTGGCGGCGGTGCCGGCGAAGGCCGAGAAGGCGACCGACGAGGTGGTCATCAAGGCGAAATCGCGGGTGACGATGACGGTGAAGGTGGGCGAGCTGAAGGTGCAGGCGGCCGGCATCGCCACCGAGAGCGGCAAAGTGGGGCAGTCGATCCGGGTGGAAAACCTGGACTCCAAGAAGGTGGTCACCGGCGTGGTGGTCGGGCCGGGGGCGGTCGAGATCGACCTGGGGGAGAGCAAGTGAACCGCTCGCTGCAAGTGCTCTGCTCGCTCCGCGAGCGGGTTCTGAAGACCGCTCGCGGAGCGAGCAGAGCACGACCAGCCCTCGCGGCCGTCCTCCTGCTCGCCGTCTCGCCGGCGTTCGCGGACGACATCTGGGCGCGCCGCGACCCCCGCATCGCCAACCTGTTCCAAGACAACCGCGCTCGCAACATCGGCGACATCGTCACCCTCGTCATCAACGAGAGCACCACCGAGAACGAGCGGGAGCAGCGGCAGCAGAGCAAGACGAACTCGTTCACCGGGCAGGCGGCCTTCTTCGGCGTGCCGCAGGTGGCCAGCTCGAGCGGCAACTTCGGCCGCACCTACGCCGGCAGCGGGCAACTGACCGGCGGGCGGACGTTCACCGACCGCATCGCCCTCACGGTGGTGGACGTGATGCCGAACGGCAACTTGGTGGTGGAGGGGTTCCGCAGCCGCCTGACGATGGGCGAGGAGCGGGTGCTGCGGGTGTGCGGGGTGGTCCGCCCGCAGGACATCACCGCCGGCAACGTGGTGCAATCCGGCAGCCTGGCCAACGCCCGCCTCAGCTACCTCGGCCGCGGCCCGACCACCCGCCAGGTGAACCAGAACTTCCTCGGCCGCGTGATGAACCGCATCTGGCCGTTCTGACCCCTCGTTCCCACGCTCCGCGTGGGAACGACCGATCGGACGCTCCGCGTCCTCACCAGCCACGACGCGGAGCGTCGAAGAGTGCGTTCCCACGCGGAGCGTGGGAACGAGGAGGAGTGCCATGACCCGCCGCCTGCTCGCCCTCGCCTTGCTCGCCCTCGCCGCCCCGGCGTTCGCGCAGGTGCGGATCAAGGACATCACCGAAGTAGCCGGCGCGCGAAGCAACCAGCTCATCGGCTTCGGGCTGGTGGTCGGCCTCGACGGCACCGGCAGCCGCAGCACGTTCACCCAGCAAGTGACCGTCGACATGATGCAGCGGCTGGGCGTGACGACGCAGATCTTCAGCCCGTCGCCGGCCGAATCGATCCTCCGCAGCACGAACAACTCGGCGGTGATGGTGACGGCCGAGATCGGCCCGTGGGCGCGGAAGGGGGGCAAGATCGACGTGACCGTGAGCAGCATGGACGACGCCCGCAGCTTGCAGGGCGGGCAGCTCCTGCTCACGTCGCTCAAGGCGGTGGACGGCGAGGTGTACGCGGTGGCGCAAGGGCAGATGTCGGTCGGCGGGTTCAGCGTGAGCGGGCAGGCGTCGGGCATTCAGAAGAACCAGTTGAACACCGGCCGCGTGCCGAACGGGGCGATGGTGGAGAAGGAGGCGCCCGGCGAGTTGACCAAGAACGGCAAGGTGCAACTGCTGCTGAAAGACCCCGACCACAACACCGCCCGGCTGATCGCCAAAAGCATCAACCTCCGCTACCCCGGTGTGGCGGAAGCGTGCGACCCCGGCAGCGTGAAGCTGGCCCTGCCCGGCGACTCGAAGAAGACGCTCTCCGACCTGATCGCCGAGGTGAGCCTGCTGGAGGTGAAGCCGGACGCGACGGCGCGGGTCATCATCAACGAGCGGACGGGCACGGTGGTGGCGGGCGAGAACGTGACGCTCAGCCCGGTCGCGGTGGCGCACGGCAACCTGTTCCTGCGGGTGAGCGAGACCCCGCAGGTGAGCCAACCGAACGCCTTCGGCGGCGGCAACACGGTGGTCACGCCCCGCACGCAGGTGGGGGCGATCGAGGAGCGGGCGCGGATGATCGTGCTGCCGAAGGCCACGTCGGTGGCGGAGGTGGCGCGGGCGCTGAACGCGCTGGGCGTCACCCCGCGCGACCTGATCAGCATCTTCCAGTTGCTTAAGAAGGTCGGGGCGCTGCACGCCGAATTGGAAGTGATTTAGGCAGTGGGGACATTGGCACGCGGATGTCACGAATCAAGCAGTTAACCACAGAGGCACAGGGACACAGAGAAGTCAGGAAGCAGAGTTCTGTTCCGAACACTACCTCTCGTCTTCTCTGTGTCACTGTGCCTCTGTGGTTAGTCTCCGGCTTCTGAATCCGTGTCATCCGCGTGCCTCCGGTTGAACTCGTCCGTGAATCTCATTGCCCCAGGTGAAATCATGTCCGGCGCGAGCTTTTTCCCCGCGATTTCCCCGCCGGCGGGTCCGCCTCGCAACAGTTCCCCACCTACACTCGATTCCAACAGGGACCCCCGCCACGCCGCCCGCGAACTGGAAGCCACCTTCCTCACGCTCCTGCTGAAGGAGATGCGGCAGACGCTCGAGCCGGACGGCGGGCTGTTCCCCGGCGACACCGGCGACGTGCAGGGCGGGATGTTCGACCTGTTCTTGGGTCAGCACCTGGCCAACGCCGGCGGGTTCGGACTGGCCGCCGCCCTCGACCGACAACTGCGGACCCCCCCACATGCCGACCACCGACCCCCGCCCGCTGGCGGAACAGTTGCTGGACCGACTGGCCGGTGAAGAGGAACTGCTCCGACTGGCCCGCGAGTGCGTCATGGGCCTGTACACCAGCCTCCGCAAAGGGGACGTGCCGGCCGTTCAAGCCGCCCTGCCGCGGGACGAAACGCTCGCCGCCCGCCTCGCCGCCGCCGCCGAACACCGCCAGGCCGTCGCCACCCGCTTGGCCGCCGCCCTCGGGTTGCCCGCCACCGCCAGCTTGCAACAGATCGCCGCCGCCACCCCCGACCCGTTCGGCCCGCAACTGCTCGCCGCCCGCACCGCCCTGCGTGCCCTCACCACGCAAGTCGACCAGTTCCGCGGCGCGAACGCAAATCTGATCGACCGCCTTCGATCCTTCTTCCACGACGTGCTGTCCGGGCTGACCACCCCGGACGCCCCCGCCCGCTACGGGCCGACCGGCAACCGCCTGACCGTCCACGCCGTCTCCGCCACCGTCGTCAGCGGGTGAAGTGGTCCACTCGCTCCGCGAGTGGGCTTGACCGAATCCGCTCGCGGAGCGAGCAGACCACTCTCCGGCCCCACCCATGAACTCCTTCTCCATCGGCACATCGGCCCTGGCCGTCGGCCGCCGCGGGATGGACCTGGCCGGCCAGAACATCGCCAACGCCGGCACGCCCGGCTACCGCCGCCAAGTCATCAACGCCTCCGCCCGCGCCATCAACAACATCGGCCTGGGGGTGGAAGTCACCCGCCTGACGCGGTACGAAGCCCCGCCCCTCCGCACGGCCATCCTGGCGGGCAACTCGGAAGAGGCCGCCGCCGCCACCCGCCTGGACGCCCGCCGCCAGATCGAGACGGCGTTCGGCACTGGCGAGAACACCATCGGCGGCGAACTCGACGCCCTGTTCAACAGCGTCGAGCGCCTCACCTCCCGCCCGGCCGACAACGCCGCCCGCCGCGAGCTGCTGGCCAACGCCAACGACCTGACCTCTCAATTCGCCGCCGTCGCCGACGACATCGACCGCCTCAAGTTCGACCTCGGCCGGCAGGCGACGCAGACCGTGGACGAGGTGAACTCGATCACCACCCGCATCGCCGACCTGAACGGCCGCATCTACGCCATCGAGGTGAGCGGCGAGCAGGCGAACGAGCTGATGGACCAGCGCGACCAACTGGTGGACGACCTGTCGAAGAAGGTGGACTTCCGCACCGTGAACATGGATCACGGGGTGGTCAACCTGATCGGCTCCGGCGCCGCCCTGGTGGTCAGCACCACCGCCACCCAGTTCGCCGTGACGGGCAACGGCACCGGCGGGCTGGACGTGACGGTGAGCGGGCAGCCGCAGCCGGTGCAGTTCGGCGGTGGGGCGCTCGGCGGGCTGCTCCGCGAGTACAACGTCGACATCCCCGCCACCCGCATCCGCCTCGACTCCCTGGCGAACGCCACCGCCGCCGGGTTCGACAAGCTGCAAGCCACCGGCCTCGGACTCGACGGCCCGATCACCAGTTCGGTGGGGTCGCGGCCGGTCGCCGACCCGACGCAGCCGCTCGCCACGCAGGGCATGGCCATCCCCCTTTCGGCCGGCACGCTGACGATCAGCATGACCAACCTGGGCACGCAGGCCCGCACGTCCGCCGCCATCGCCATCGACCCGAACACGATGAGCCTGAACGACGTGGCCGCGGCCATCACCGCCGGCAGCGGCGGGCAGGTGACCGCCACCGTGGACACCCCGCAGAACGTGCTGCGGCTGACCGCCCAGGCGGGGTTCGCGTTCGACTTCGCCGGCCGGCCGGACAGCCCGCCCGCCGCCGTGTTCGCCACCCCGACCGTCGCCGACCCCGACACGGCCAACGCGCTCGCCGGGCTGGGCGTGAACGGCATGTTTACCGGGCAAGGGGCGGGCAACCTGAAGGTGCGGTCGGGGTTGGCGGGCGACCCCAACCAGTTGGCCGCGTCCCGCACGGGGCGGAGCGGCGACGGCACCAACCTGGAACGAATGGCGGCCGTGCGGGAGCAGCCGCTCCTCGGCGGGCGGACGCTGCGCGGCGAGTACACGGATTTGGCCGCGACCATCGGCGTGGCGATCAACTCGCTGGACGCCGAGCAGAGTTCGCGGGCGGGCGTGCTGGCCAACCTGAACGCCCAGGAGCAGAGCGTGGTGGGCGTGGACGTGAACGAGGAGCTGGTGAAGCTGATGGACTACCAGCGGATGGTGGAAGGGGCGTCGCGGTTCATTTCGTCGCTCAACGAGGCGCTCGACTCCATCTTCGAGATGACGCGGTGATGGGGTCGGCCCGACGTTCAAGTAGTCTCAAGTTTCACCACTTGACCCCACCCCCCTCGGCACTGGTCGAGCGGTGTCGGGCAATCCGGCGGTCGGCCCTTCGCAACGGCCCAACCCTGTCGAGAATCGCGTGAGTGGTTCCGGCGGGGCGTCGCGGCCGGCTCATTCTGTTGACGATTTACATATCACTTCAGGTGAGGCGTACTCACCGAGTTGGTCTGCTCTGAACACGTAGGCCGATTTCATCTTCGGTGGCGCGGCGTTCCGGCGCATTCTATTCCGGCGGTTTGACAGGCGTTGGCCGGTCGGGTAACCTGCCGGGATAGGTCGTGTAGGCGCAAGCAAATTCTCAATTCGGCGGCGGAGGGCGCTCGGTTCCGCTCGCGGTACCCCGAACTAAGGGAGTCTCGTTATGTCCGCCGACGCCCGCGAATACCATCGCACGTTCCTGCATTGGCCCCGCAGGGGAGGCATGGCCGATTTTACCGTCGAACTCGCCCGCAAGAGAGCCGGTCTGCCGGGCAGCCAGCCTCGGTCGAACGCGCCGGCGGCTCCGTCTGTGGGTCCCCGGTCGAACGCGCCGGCGGCTCCGTCTGTGGGCGCCCGGTCGGGCGCGGAGACGGACCCGAGGAAATTCCACCAAGCCTTGGAAATCAACGGATCGCACCTCGAGCAGATCACGATCCAGGAGAAGGGCGACCAGAAGTTCGAACAGCACGCCACCCCGTGGGAGCGCGAATGGAGTCGTCTGGTTGTCCCCGGGAATCCGTTGTCGCCGGTGGTGGACGGCAACGCGGCGGTGGTCGGCTACTCCGGGGTGGTCAAGGGCAGCGACCTCCTGATCGGGCGGGGCACCTGGATCGCCCTGGTGTACACGCCCGAGGAGACGATCAAATACCACCAGATGTTCGTTGGTGGCAAGAACCTCCACGCCGTACCCAATCTCGACGTCTACCAGGACGAGTGGGTCTACTACTCCGTCCTCACGGATGTGTACGGCGAGGTGACTTCGTTCCAGTTCTCGTACAAGTCGAACAACGGCGTTGCGGAACGCACGGACTTTCCCTTTTGGGGATGGCTGAGGCAAATCCTGGGAGGGCTGAAACTCGTGATCTCGTTGCGGAACGGCTTCCGCACCCTCACGAGGCCGCGCCCCCTTCCGCGGCCGGTCCCCCGTCAACTCCCGCCCGGTTCCCCGGCCGCCAGCGGGTCCAAAGATCTCGTGACGGTTGGGCGCTGGATGAGTCGGAAAGAGCATGACGCCATGGTGCGATCGGGCTTAGTCCAGGAAAGCCCGACCGGGGGCAAAAACGTCCTGCATCCCGCGAGCCCCGGCAGTTACAAGGCGATACCCAAGGGAGACATGTACGTCGAGTTCGACGTGCCGAAGTCGTCGCTCGTGGACAAAAGCGTCGGGCAGAAATTGATCCCCGGGCCGAACAGCCTTCACGCGCGCTTAGCGGTGAAGAAGGGACTCCCCACTCCCCAGATGCCTCCGGCGACCAACATTCGAATCGTGCGGCAGAACTAGACCGGTCGCCCTGTCGGTGGCCGAGTTGGTGCGGCGCTGGGTCGCCGGCCAGGTCTACGTCTGACGCCGCACCAGCCGCTTCAGCAGACCGGCGGCAATCTCGGTTTCTGGGAGTTCGTAGCTCACCGCTGCCCCACCGCTGCTGAGCTGTGTCGTTCGGCTCACCCGAGCGGGTTCACCCGAACAGGCCGGCGATCCACCCCTTCTTGGGCGGCACGGGCGGCGGCACGTTCACCGGCAGCCCCTGCAACACGGCCGTGTTCCACAGCCCGACCACCCGTTCCGCGGCGACCACCCCCATCCACTTCGTCAGTACGTCGAACCCCTCTTTCAACCGCGGGCGGCGGCCGTCGATGCGGTGCCCGTCCGACCCGAGCAGGTGAATCAGCCCCCACTTGGCCCACGTGCGCACGGCGGCGGTGTCGCGGTCGTCGGCGTCGGCCAGCCCTTCCACCGTCACCTGAATGAGGCACCCGGCGGCCACGCACTCGGCAGTCAACTCCGGGTCGTGCAGCATCTCCGGGTACCGCTCGGCGTGGGCGATGACCAGCCGCACCCCGAGCGGCTTCAGGCTCTCGGCGATCGGCCGCGGGTCGAGGTACACCCAGCCGGGCATCTCGGCCAGCACGTACCGCCCGGCCTCCCCGTAGGGTTGCACCCGCCCGGCCCGCAGGTCGTCGGCCAGCGACTCGGTGATGTACGCCTCGCCGGTCGGGAAGAGCGTGAGCGGGATGTTCCGCTCCTTCAACTGTTCGGCGAGCTGGGCGGTGGCGGCCCGGATCTGTTCGGCGGTGTTGTCGTAGTACGGGTTCTGGTGGGCGGTGGCGGCGGCGAACCGCACCCCGTCGGCGACGAGGGCGCGGCACAGGGCGACGGCCTCGTCGGCGTCGCGGGGGCCGTCGTCGAGCGCGGCCAGCAGGTGAACGTGCGTGTCGGCGAGTGGGGGCATGGGTGCGGCGTGCGGTTGGGTGGAACCGGGAACGCTGTGACCGGGTGGCGACGTTGCCCACCCGGTCACTGCGTTCCCGGTTCCAGGGTGGTCACTTCTTGAAGCTCTTGACGAACTCGTCGAACGCCTTCTTGTGCTTCTCGACGGTCTTCTCCGGCCCGAGCAGCCAGATGGAGATGGTCTTCTTGTCGTCGTCCTCGAAGATGACGTACAGCTGGCGGTACTTCTCCTTCTCCGTCACCTTCGCGTTCGGGTCGAACGGGGCGGCCTTGAACAGCAGCGTGCCCTTGATGTCCTGGTACTTGCCCTTGAAGTCGCCCACCTTCGTGTCGTCCGCCTTCACCACGTCGTCCTTCTTCGCCCCGTCGGCCAGCTTGAACTTCTTCTCCTGGCGTTCCAGGTTGGCCGTGATGCCGCCGCCGCCGGGCAGGCTGAACACGACGATCTCGGCGTCGTCCGCGTCGCCCTTCTCCTTGTCCAGCTTGAACTGGAGCAGCCGCATCTGGTTGGACGGCTTCTCGCTCGCCCAGTCGGCCGGGGCGGTGCCCTTCAGCCCGGCCACCTCGACGGGCGTGCCCTTCTTGTCGTCGGCCGCCGTCGCCAGGGTGCCGAAGGCGGTGAGCACCGCCACCGCCAGCAGTCGTCGCGTCATCGTCTGCCCTCCGGGGAAGGGGGGTATTGTAGGAACGGGCGGACGCGCCGCGACCCCCAGGGAGCGGGGTACTCAGGACCGCTCCCTGGCGGTCGCGGCTCGTCCGGCGGCCGCCGCCGGCTTCAGCCGCGGGTGACAGCCGGGTGTCAGTGTGCCGTCGTACTCCGGGTCGCCCGGCTCGGCCTTGTAGATCCGCTCCAGCAGTCCGGCCACGGCCGCCTTCACCGCCGCACTGTCGAACCGCTCCCGCGGGCTGTCCACCGGGGCGAGGAACAGTTGCAGCGGCACCGTCGGCGCGGTGTCGTCCATCCAGTTGGGCGAGGGCAGCGTGACGCCGTCGATCCAGAAGCCGCCGGCCTTGTGGAACAGCCGCGTGCGGGCAGCCCAGATGGCGTGAGCCTCCGGCGAATCGTCCACGTCCGGCGGGCAGCTCTCCCAAATCACGAACGGCAGCGGTTCGTCGGTCGCCGCGGCATCGACGGCCAGCACGTTGAACGCCTGCTCGTACAGCCGCGTGGCGACGCCCCGCCCGCGGCAGCGGTCGTCCACGGCCACGTAGCTCAGGTAGCCGCCGTAGCCGGGCAGGTGGACGCAGAACACGAAGCCGGCCAGCTCGCCCGTCTCCGTGCCGGCGACGATCAGGTGCCGCCCGTTCCCGCCCGGCCGCCACGCCATCCGCGATTTCACCCCGCGCTCCAGCCACTCCCACGGCACCCGCTCGTCTTCGTCGAGTGCGGACTCGTACAGCGCCCGCACCGACGCCATCAGCGGGTCGGCGTGGTCGAACAGTTCCCAACAGTAGATGCGGTCGGTCTTCGCCGCGGTCGCCATGTGAGCACCTTTTCCCCTCGGGTGCCGGGCGGTGGACCCGGCAGGCGAACGCATTCTAGGCGGGGTGCGGCGGAATCCCGGTTGGCCGACGGGTGCGGAATCGGCTAACTTTTCAGCACGACCGCCGCGAACCCGACCCAACTCCGCTGCCCGACACGAGGTTACGATGCCCGCGAAGAAGGCGAGAAGGCACACTTACGACTACCCCCGCCCGGCCTTGACCGCCGACGTGGTGCTCGTCACCCGTGAGCCGCGACCGCGTGTGCTGTTAATCAAGCGAGCGAAAGACCCGTTCGCCGGGCGGTGGGCGTTGCCCGGCGGGTTCGTGAACGAGAACGAACGCCTGATCGACGCCGCGAAGCGCGAACTGCTCGAAGAGACCGGCGTGACGGTGACGGACCTGGAGCAACTGTGTGCCGCCGGCGACCCCGGCCGCGACCCGCGCGGGTGGGTCGTGAGTGTGGTGTTCTTCGCTCGGGTGGATGTGGTCGATGCGAAGGGGGCGGACGACGCGGCCGAAGCCAAGTGGTTTCGCATGGACAAGCTGCCGGAGCTGGCCTTCGACCACGCGGACATCTTGAAGCGTGCGGCCGGGCGGGTGGCGGATCGCGGTGGATGAAAACCCCTCTCACGCAGAGCTGCAGAGACGCAGAGAAGAGAAGAACAATTCTGAAGACTGTCTTCCGATCAATTCCTCTGTTTTCTCTGCGTCTCTGCGTCTCTGCGTGAGACACTGCTTTGTCAGGCCACCCGCGCCTTCGCTTCCGCCAGGGCCGCGTTCACCGCCTTCTTGTACGCCCGCCCGGCCTTGCCCAGCGGCTTGAACAGGTTGTAGTCGAAGATGTACCACAGGGCCGCGACGCCGTCCATGACCCCGATCTTCTTCCCCTCGTCGTACGCGCGGCCGTAGTACGAAATCGGCACCTCGTAGGTGCGGGCCTTCGTTTTGCACACCATCGCCGTGATCTCCACCTCCATCCCGAACCCCTTGCTGGTCAGGATCAGCGGCTTAATCACCTCTTTGCGGAACGCCTTGTACCCGGTCTCGATGTCCGTCATGTTGCGGTTCGTCAGGCAGTTGCACAGGGTCGTCAGGAACTTGTTCGCCATGAAGTGGCTGAAGTAGTGGACCCGCGCCGCCTTCCGCACCAGGAAGCGGCTGCCGAACACCACGTCCGCCTGCCCGCCCAAAATAGGGCCGATGACGTCCGGGATCTCGGCCGGGTCGTACTCCAGGTCGGCGTCCTGGATGATGATGATGTCGCCCTCGGCCATGCTCAGGGCCTGCTTGATGGCCGCCGTCTTCCCCTGGTTCTTCTCCGCCTTGTGGAACCGCACCTTCGCCTCGCGGTCGGCGAACCCCTGCACCACTTCGGCCGTGCCGTCCGTCGATCCGTCGTCCACCACGATCACTTCCTTCACCACCGCGCCGAGGGCGAGCACGCGGGTGATGACCTCCCCCACGTACTTCTCCTCGTTGTACACGGGGATCAGCACAGACAGCTTGCCGGCGTGCTCGGACATAACGCGGCGGTCTCGCGGCGGGAAGGGGGTCAGGTCGAGCCGCTCTTGGCGGCCGAGCAGAGTGGTCACAAGCAGTCCTCAAGCAATGTTCGGGTGAACCGGCGGCGTAAGCCGCCTGGGTGCTCGAAGCACCCGCGGGTTCACACCGGTGGTTCACCAATTCACCCGGCGGCTCACGCCGCCGGTTCACCAAATCGCGCTCGGATCACCTTCGCCGGCACGCCGGCGGCGATCACGTTCGGCGGCAGCGGTTTCGTCACCACCGAGCCGGCGCCGACGACGGTGCCCTCGCCCACGTCGGCCAGCACCACGGCCGCACTGCCCACCCACGCCCCGCGGCCGATCCGCACCACCTGCCGCTCCCCGCCCTGTTCCCGAATGGGCACGGTCGGGTCGTCGGTGTGGTGCGTCTTCCCGCCGCTGGGCACATGCACGCCGGCCGCCAGCAGCACGTCCGGTTCCAGATGCACCAAACCCAGGTGGCACCGCGGGCCGACGTACACGCGGTCGTCGATCACCGCCCCCGGTTGCGAGAGTATCGTTCCATAGCACACTTCCGCTGTGGGCGAACACTTCGCCAACACCAGGCGAAGGAACGCGCCCCGCAGCATCGCCCCGACGGTGCCCGGCAGCCCGGCGACGGTCTGTGTGGCCCCTTCGAGTGCGCGGCTGTCACCCACCAGCCGCCGCATCAGTTGGTACTGCACCCACACGGGCAAAATGGGGGGCACGCACGCCCACCGGAGGGCGGTCTTGGCGGCGTCTTTCAGTCGAGGTGAACTCACGCGGGCGGCACCTGTCGGACGGGGACGATTCCACAATGTAGGACGGCCGCCGCTTCACCTCGGCGAAAATTTTCAACACGTACAGCCCGACCAGCCACACGCACCCGATCTGCACGCCCGCCAGTGTCGTCACCGCCGCCACCGCCCACGCCCACCCGTCGATCACGTTGCCCGCGGCCGACTGACAACCCATTGTCAGTAACGCCACCAGCCCGCCGAGCATGAATGCCGCCGCCACCCACCCGACCAGCCGCACCGGGAACGTGCTGAAGTTGACGGCACCATCCGCGGCAAGGGCGACCAGTTTGCCGAGCGTGTACTTGGGCGTGCCGGCGAACCGCGGGTCGCGCTCGTAGCTCACGCCGATCTGTCGGAAGCCGATGAACGTCCGCAGCCCGCGCACGAACCGGCCGCGTTCGGGCAGCCGATTCAGCGCGTCCACCGCCGTGCGGTCCATCAGGCAGAAGTCGCCGGCGTCGAGCGGGATGTCCAGGTCGGCCGTCGCCCGCAGCAGGCGGTAGAAGGTGAAGTACCCGAGCCGCTTCACCCACCCCTCCTTCCGCTTGGTACGGACGGCGTACACCACGTCGAACCCCTCCCGCCAGCGTTCGAGCAGCGCGGGGAGCACCTCCGGCGGGTCTTGCAAATCGCCATCCAGTACGGCCACACAATCGCCGGCGGCGTGTTCCAGCCCGGCCGTCACCGCCGCCTGGTGACCGAAGTTGCGGCTCAAATGCAACGGCCGCACGCGGGCGTCGGCGCGGGCGAGCGCGTCGAGCAGCGGGCGGGTGCGGTCGCGGCTGCCGTCGTTCACCAGCAGCAGTTCGTAATCCACTCCCAGCGCGGTGAGGGTGGCGGTCAGGCGGCGGTGCAGTTCGGGCAGGCTGTCTTGCTCGTCGTACAGGGGCACCACCACCGACAGGGTGACGGGTGCGGGGGGAATGGCCGACTCTTCCGCTGACGGCATGGGTCCGCTTCCTGCGGGGCACGAGGAACGCGGATTGTGCCCCGACGGGGCGGCGACGTGCAAGGGCAAGTGCGGATCGGTGTGGTCTGCTCGCTCCGCGAGCGGGTTCGGAAAGA
>JANNVG010000367.1:0-3032 GCA_031414395.1 Fimbriiglobus sp. | reverse complement strand
GGGTCCCCCCCCCCCCCGCCTTCAACCACCCCCCCACCTTTGGGGTTTGGGGTTTGGGGTTTGCCCCGCCCCCCCCCCCCCGGGGCGGGGGTGTTTCTGTCCCCCCCCCCCCCCGGGGGGGCCGCGGCTCGTCCGACTCGTCGGTCACTTCTTGCTCTGATACGCTGCGAACGCCTTCTTGGCCGCGTCGCGGTCGATCTCGACTTGTTCGCCCGACGCGCGAGCGAGGAGGCAGCTGCGTCCGCGGACGCACAGGAGGCTGAGGGTGGTATTGGCCTTCCTGCTTTTCGGATGAGTGACTGGCCCCTCGCTCGCGCGTCGGGCGAACAAGCGGCCTGACCCGCGATCCTCACCCCTGCTCGCATCGCGGGTTTGTTACCCCAGGTCCACGCGGAAGAGCACCGTGTTGTAGTCCACCGGCTGGGCGTTTTTCACGCACACTTCCACCACGGTGCCGCTGATGTCGGCGGTGATGTCGTTGAAGATCTTCATCGCCTCCAGCTTGCACACCACGGATGCGGGGGTCACTTTGCTGCCCACGCTCACGTAGTCCGGCTTGTCGGGCGACGGCTTGGAGTAGAACGTGCCGACCATCGGCGACTTGATTTCGTGCAGCGTCTTCGCCGGCTTGGGCGGTTCGGCCGGTGCGGACGGTGCGGGGGGCGGGGTGTAAGCCACCGGGGCGGGCGCGTAGGCGACGGTCGCCCCGCCCTTGCGAAGCCGAATCCGGTGCTCGCCCTCGACCAGCGAGATCTCGCTCAGCTCGTGCTGGGCCATCAGGGAGATGAGGTACTCGACCGTCTTGACGTCGAACGGGCGTGGGGACTTCGGGTCGGTGCTCACGGCAGGGTCCACGAGGGCGGGGTCCGGATACCAAACCGGCTGGTGTGTAGGTCGCGGTCGAACGGCTCCCGCAGGGAGCGTGAGGCCCGACGGCCGACCACCTTCTTCCAGGAGCGGCCGGGTTTACCCCGGCTGATCCTGTTGAATAGGTTGGCCGTCGGGCCTCATTCCCGCTTCGCGGTCACACGACCACGACCTACAAGCCCGGCGGGTGTCACACGACCGCAATCCGCCTATCCTATGGCGCTCGGGTCGTGCGGCAGGGTGGTCAGGCGGGTGGCGCCGTCTTTGGTGATGTGGTAGTCGTCCTCGATCCGCACCCCGCCCCAGCCGGGGATGTACACGCCCGGCTCGATGGTGACGACGCTGCCGGCCTCCAGCACGGCGTCCGAGTTCTGCCGCAGTTGCGGCCCCTCGTGCGTCTCCAACCCGATGCCGTGGCCGAGGCCGTGCGTGAAGTAGTCGTTCAGGTTGATGCCTGTGGGCGAGTGCTTCGTCAGCGCCTTGCGGGCGGCGGTGTCCACGTCCTTCGCCTTCGCCCCGTGCCGCAGTTCCTTCACCGCCGCCTCGTGCGCCAGCCGCACCGCCTCGTAGATGGCGTCGAACGAGTGGGCCGTCCGCTCCTCTTTGCTCTTCCGCAGCGGGGGCACGGGGAAGGGGCTTTTGAGCGTGCGGGTGAGGTCCGACTTGTACCCCACGTCGGCCCCCCAATCGACCAGCAGCTTGCTCGACTCGCACACCATGCGGGCCGTGGGCACGGCGTGCGGCAGCGCCCCCCGCTCGCCGACGGCGATGATCGGCGGGAACGCGCTCCGCAGCCCCCCCGCCCGCCGGATGTACATCTCCATCGCGTCGGCCAGTTCCTTCTCCGTGTCCGACTCCCGCATGAGCGCGAGGAACATCTTGAACGCCCGCTCGGCCACGCCCACCGCCACCTTGATGTGCTCCATCTCGCTCGGGTCCTTCACCACCCGCAGGCTCTCCACCTTGTTCGACAGCGGGCCGAACGTGGACTTGGCCGCTTTGGCTTGCAGGGCGGCCAGCACGCTCAGGCTCATGTGGTCGGCCTCCACGCCGACCGCCTTCAGCCCGGACTTGGTGAGCACCTCGGCCATCGCGTCCGTGAGCGTCTTGGTGTGCGGGCGGATGTGCACGTCCAGCCCCGCGCACTCCTCCTTGATCTGCTCCTCGTACCGCCCGTCGGACACCAGGAGGGCGTGCTTGGGCGACAGCACCACCGCCCCGCTCGACCCGGTGAACCCGGTCAGGTACCGCACGTTCACCGGGTGGGTGACGAGCAGCCCGTCGACCCCGTCCTCTTGACAATCGCGGAGCAGGTTGGCCCGACGGGAGACGGTGTAATCCATGACTGCACCGGACGAGAGTGATTGGGGCGACGGAACGGTGAATAGAATAAATTAACCTCAGCCATAGCGTTCGCCAGATGAGACGCGAAATATATCCGGAACTTGTACCCGGAACCCGTCGGCAAAGTGTACAGGTGATTGTGCGACGGGCGGGAGGGCGACACATGCTGTCGGTGAACCTGACGACCGCCGGCTGGCCGGTGCTGGTGGTGGGCGGCGGCCGCGTCGGCCGGCGGAAGGCGACCGCTGTCGTCGCCGCCGGCGCGACCGTCACGGTCGTGGACCCGCGCACTGACGCACTCACCCTGCCGCCCGGTGTGCTGTACATTTCCCAGGCATTCCAAGACTGCCACCTCGACGGGGTGAAGCTGGCGTTCGCGTGCGCCACGCCGGCGGTGAACGCGGCGGTGGTGGCCGCGGCCCAGGCCCGCGGGGTGTGGGTGTGCAGCGCGTCCGACCCGGCGGGCGGCGACTTCGTGCTGCCGAGTGTGGCGCGGCGGGGCGACCTGACGTTCGCCGTGTCCACCGGCGGGGCGTCGCCGGCGCTGGCCAAGCGGATCGCGGCGGAGCTGTTGACCCAGTTCGACGACACTTACGCCGAGTGGGTACGTGTGCTGGGCGACGTGCGCGCGGCGGTGTTGCGTGACGTGTCCGATGCGACCGACCGCCGGCGACTGCTCGACGGGTTCGCGGATCCGATGTGGCTGGAACGCATCCGCACGATGGGGGCAGACGTGGTGACGGCGGAGATGATGAAGGTGATCCGATCTGGTGAACCGGCGGCGTGAGCCGCCTGGGTAAAATCGACCCAGGCGGCTCACG
>JANNVG010000366.1:0-6482 GCA_031414395.1 Fimbriiglobus sp. | reverse complement strand
GAAACCCACGGGCTTGCTCATTGGTGCGGGGCTGTTCACGAGGTGAGCAGCGAATCCGTCTTCACAGAGAGGACGCTTCAATCGGCGCGAAGCCTCACTCGTCCCCTACTCGATTCATTATCGGCGAGTACTCGGATTCCGTCCCGTCGAGTAGACCTGAACATGCCGTCCGATTATAGTCGCAGTAACAGCGAATCGGATTCGACAGACGTGGACGTCCCAGAGCGCACCCTTCCTCACCCGGAGAACAATCGTGGAAACCAAGCGAGTGCAGCTCGACCTGAGCGAGTCCGAGCACGCCGAGATGGAGCGACTGATGGCCCAGTCGGGGTTGAAGACGAAGCGGGAGTTCGTGTCGAACGCGCTCACCCTGTTCCGGTGGGCGGCGCGAGAGGTGGCCGGCGGGAGTGTGATCGCCGCCATCCCACGGAACGGCAACCCGATGAAACAGTTGGAGATGCCGTGTTTGTCGGCGTTCACCCCGCTGGCGGAGTTCTTCCCGTCGGCCCCGCCGGACCGCGACGAGGTGCTGGCACGGGCGGGGCGGGCGGGGCGGACGGCGGCGGAGGTGTTGACCGACCTGACCCGACAGGAGTTCGGCCATGAGCCAACGGCAAGTGCGGGTGGCGCGGGAGGTCGATAACCTCCTCGTCGGCTGTCAGAAGGCCTGCCAGGAGGGCCGGATGGGACCGGCGAGTTACCGCCGGTTGACCGCATGGCTCGCGGCGATCTTGGCCGAACTGGCCACGGACTTCGACCAGTTCGGGGAGGTTTCGAACTCGTTGAGCGACTTTTTCACGGGCCGGGTCACTCGCACCCGCACCGACCAAGTGGACGCCGCGACCGAACTGCTCGTGACCGCCGTACTGGATCGACGGACCGAGGTCGTCACGCTCACCACGATGACCACCGTTTCACCCAGGTCGAGTTGACGATGCCCCACTACCTGCTCCGCGTCGAGGCCGTCAACCTCTTCGCCAACCTGATCGACGACACCGACGACCTGAGCACCCGCCGCGGCGGCGGGCTGCTGGCGCTCAATGCCGTCGGGCAGATCAATGACCATATCGGCAGCACTGAAACTCTCTCCGGTGGCCACTGGGGCGTCCATCGGGCTGTTCACGTTCGATGCGGCGGACACTCCGCCCCGCCGGGCATCGACGCCCCGATGGCCCGTGATGCCCTCGACCGATACATGCTGCCCTTCTCGCTGGTGAAGGGGAAGGTGCTCGATGCCTTCTGCGAACTGAGGCCGAACGACCCGAAGGTGCGCGAGTGGTTGGGCCGGACGAGCGGGGGCGCGAACCGCGACTACGACCCGGAACGCGGGCGGGTGCGGTTCGGCAAACAGAAGGGCACCGCCACGACAAGGTGATACCGCGGTTCGACCCCAAACCCAAACCCCGCCGGAGGAAATCCCCGGTGCCTTGTCGTGGCCGCCCCGGTTCGCTCACCGGCGACCGACCGGGGGGAGCAGGCCTTCGACCTCGTTCGAAAAGTCCGCGTCCTTCATTTCCCCTGTGATCTGTCGCACGCTGGCCACGACCGCTGGTGTTCCGCCCGACCGCTCGGCCGCCCGCCGGAGGTGGGTTTTGGCCTGCGAGCGGAGGTCCGCCACGACCGCCGGGTCGGTGGCCAGCCCGGCCCGCCGCAGGGCGTGCGCGGCGAGGGTCAGCCGGCAGACCGCCCGCACCTCCCACAGCTGCCGGTCCGACTCGGCACAGGCGAGGAGGGCGTCGGCCGCCTCGTCCGTTCGGCCGAGGCGTCGGAGGAGCAGCCCGCGGACGAAGAGGACTGCCCCATCCGCCACGCACTCGTCCGCCCCGTCGATGAGCGCCAGCCCGCTCGCCGGGTCGGACGCCAGCGACTCGTAGGCGGCCAGCACCCGACCGAACGCCCGCCGTGTCGCGGACGGCACGGGCACCGCGAACAGGGCGGCGAGGGCGGCGTCCTGGCCGTCGGGCAGCACTTCCGCCAACTCTTTGACCGTGGCAAGGCCGATCCGAAACCCGGCCCATTGGTCGGACGCGGTGGCCGACTCCGGCAGGCGGGTGTTGATCACTTGCACCGCCCGGACAGTCCCTTCACACGCCCGCACGGTACTCAGCGGCAGTGCCCGTCCGCCGCCGGCGGCGCGGGCTAACCGGTCGAGGGCGGCGGACGGTGACTCGCCCCGGAGTGCGTGAATGAACGCTTTGTAGAACCACGGCAGTGGGTCCTGGGGTGTGGCCTCCGCCCAGGCGTCGGCGCGAGCCAGGGCGTCGGCCAGCCGGCCGGCCAACAGACACGTCACCAGCAGGTACGGGCCGGCGTAGGGGTGAAACGGTTCGACCGTCAACGCCTCCCGGTAGTGCCCGATGGCCTCGTCGGCGGTTCGGGCGAGCAACCCGCGGGCGGTCGCACGGTCGGCCGGCGGCACCGCCGAGTCGTCTCGCACTTTGCACAACAGCAGGTAGGCGGCGGCGTCGAACGGGTTGTCGCCGGTCATGTTGCCGGGGGCGGCCAGGGCGTGGCGGTTGGCGGCGCCCAGGTGGTGGATGGCCCGCTCGAAGTCAATCCGCCCGCGATACGGTGGGGCCAGCGGGTGGGCGTCCAGGGCGGCCAACTCCTCCCGCACCTCGGCGTGGTCGCCCAGGAAGGACGCCGCCCGCACCAGCCGAAGCCGCACTTCGAACCGGCGGGCGTCGGTCAGCCCGACCGTGTGTTCGGACGCCAGCGGGCGCCACTCGACTCGCGCGTCTCCCCACCGCCCGGCCTCGGCCGCCGCCTCCCCGCTCCGGATCCGCACCTCCGCCTCGGCCGTCACCCGCCCCTCCTTCTCCCGGTTCGCCCACTGGGTCAGAAACCAGCCGCCGGCGGTGGCCGCCGCCAACACCCCGAGGACCACCAGAAGCCCGCGGCGGCGGGTCGTCGCCACGCGGGCCTTCTGCCGCTCCTCCTCGGCGGAGCGGAAGTACCCCTCAATGGCGTCGGCCACCTCCCCCGCGTCGGGCGGGCGGCGGTCCGGGTGTTCGGCCAAGCAGTGGGCAGTCAGGTCGGCCAATTCCTTCGGCACCCGATGGCGGCGAACCGCCCGTCGCAGCCGGGCGAGCGGTTCGGCCAACTCCGCCGCCCCCACCCGCCGCACCAGCTCGGTGGCGTCCGTCGTGTCCGGGTAGAGCGGGCGGCCGGTGACCGCCCACACCAGCAGGCAGCCGACGGAGAACACGTCCGTCCGCGGCGAGTACAGGTGCGGCTGCCGGCGGGCCTTCTCCGGGGCGAGGAAGTTGGGGGTGCCGCCGTCCAGGTCGGCCGGGGCGACGCCCGGCTCGCCGGCCAGCCCGAAGTCGAGCACCTTCACCTGCCCGTCCGGGGTCAGGTGGACGTTCCCCGGCGACAGGTCCAGGTGGGCGAACCCGCGGGCGTGGATGGGGGCGATGGCCCGGCACACCCGGCCCACCAGTCGCACCACCTCCGGGTCGAACCGGAACGGCCCGGCCGGGTCGGGCAGCCGCCCGCGGATGCCCCCGCCGCCCACCACCTCCATCGCCACGAACGGCCGCCCGCACTCCGAGTGCCCGATGTCGAACACCGTCGGCACCGCCGACCCCCGCAACTCCACCTGCCGCCGCCCCTCTTGGCGGAACGCTCGCACCACCCCCGCGTCGTCGCCCAGGTGCCGGTGCAGCACCTTCACCGCCACCCGCACCCGCAGCCGGGCGTCGAACGCGGCGAACACGGTGGCCGTCCCGCCGCGGCCGAGGTCTTCGCCCTCCAGGGTGTACCGGCGGAACCGCGGGCGGGCGGGGTCCGCGTCGGGCGGGGGCGCGGTCACGGCGGTCCGCTGGGCGAGGGCAGTTTCGGCCGCCGAGCGATCCGGCCCGTCCAAGTGCCGGTCTCGGATGTTGGCCGCCACTTGGTCCGCGGCCCGCTCGATGCGGCGGTCGAACTCCTCGAGCAGCAGGTGATGCAACAAGACCTCCCGCGCCGGCCCCTCGAACCCGGCGAGCAAGTCTGGGGTGACGTGCGCGTGCGAGTCGGTGGCGAGCCGGCGGGCGAAGTCGTCCACCGCGTCGGACACCCGCGACTGGTCGGCCAGCGACAGGCTGTCCAGGTCGGGGACGGCGGGCGCGTCGGCGGGCGGGCCGCTCATTCGTCGGCCTCCAGTTGGTCGTACAGGGTGTCGGCCCACTGGCGGAGGGCGTTCTTAATGCCGTGAAGGGCCAACTCCACCGACCGCTTCGACCCGCCCACCTTCTCCACGATCTCGGGCACCGAAAGGCCCTCCAGCCGGGCCTCGAAGATGGGCACCCACCGCGGGTTGACCGCCGCCACCCGCTCGCTCATCTCGGCCGTCGTCAGGTGCGCGTCCACCTCCCCGACGGGGTCGGCCGTCGTGTCGGGCAGGGTTTCGGACAAGCGAGCGTCGTCCGGCCCGCCGCCGGCGTGTTGGTCAGTGACGGTGTCGCGGCGGCACAGCCGATTGGCTTTGCGGACGGCGTCGACCGCCTTCATGGTGGCCAAGTGGTTCAACACCTTCTCCAACGTCTCCGTCCCGGTCATGTCCCGGATCCAGGTGCGGTTGTCATCCATCTCGCGGGCGAGGCGGAAGAACACGCTCTGGGTGACGTCCTCGTCGGTCCGCAGGTCGTTGCGGAGCCGGCCGAGCTTTCGGGCGATCACCCGCCGCAGTTGCGGCTCGTACCGCCCCACCAGGGCGGCGAACGCCTCATCCCGGTGGCCGGCCCGGTAGTCGGCCAGCACCTTCGTCATCGACGGTTGGTCGGTGGTCACGGGGCACCTGTGGGGGAAAACGGACGCCCGCCGGTCGGCCGGCGGGCGGGGGCGAAGCGACGGGCATCAGGGGAGGGTCACCACTTCGCCGCCGACGCGAGTGCCGAGGGCGGTCCGCACGACCGGATCGATCTGGGTGGACAGGGCGTGGACGGAGCCGTCGGCGAACAGATAATTCACCTGCGTGGCGTGGTTGCTGTTGAACACCCCGTCGACGAAGGGCGGCGTGGCGAAGCTGTTCACCCCGGTGAACCACATGACGTTGTCGACCCACACGAAGCCGCCGACGCCGGGCACGTTGTGGGCCCCGGACATGCCCGCCCACAGCCCGGACGACACCGCGTTTCCGGTGACCAGCCGCCGGGCCGCTTCGTACTTCCCTTCGCCCACCAGAAGGGTGTTGCTGGTGCCGTCGCTGACCCCCGTCAGGGTGGTCTTGCTGTTCTGGTACATCACTCCGCCGTAGTCGCCGCCGGGGGTGTACTCCGGCCGGGTGACCGACCCGCAGGTCGCCCGGTAGTTGCTGACCGCGAACCCGCCCATCTCCCGGTTGGTCGGGTCCGTCTTCGGGTCGGACGGACAGCGGAACACCTTCAGCGTCACTTGGGTGCCGTTAGTCGCCGACGAAAATGCCTGAGTCGTGTTCCAGGCGGGCGGGGCGGTGGCCACCTGCACGGCCACGTTCTGCTGTTCCAGGTACGGCAGGACGGCCAGCCCCCACCCCGGCCCGGAGTTGAATCCGGTCGCCGTGTACGCGGCCGGGAACTGGTGGTTGGCGTCGTGGTAGGCGTGAAGGGCGAGGCCCATCTGCTTCAGGTTGTTCTGGCACTGGAGGCGGGCGGCGGCGCTCCGCACCTTCTGCACCGCCGGCAGGAGCAGGCCGATGAGCACGGCGATGATGGCGATGACGACCAGCAGCTCGATCAGCGTGAACCCGCGGCGGTTCGGACGACGGCGCATCGATAAACCTCCAGGTGATTGGAGCGACCGGATCGCCGCTCCGAAGTATACCCGTCCCACCGTCAGCGTCCACGCTGCTCTGGGGTTCGAGCGGGGACAACCACTCACCACACGGCTTGCGGCGATGAGCGTCCCCAACACCCGGACTGTCGTCGGCCCCGAGCGGACACCGCAACGGATTCCTGCTTTTTTTCGAGCGGCGGGGCGGTGATGGCAGGTGAGGTCGCCGGGGAATGGGCGGCGGGTGCGATTCCCCAAGACAACCAGCCTGCTGATGGCGGACGCGGGGAGGTGATGGCGGATGATCCAAGTCACCCCGGTGCGGCTCGAACGCACAACCTGCCGCTGAGAAGGTCGCATGTTGTAGGCGAAACCCCCTCGATTTCCAGTGATTCAGCTACCGCCGTCGGAAGTTTGGCCCCCGGCTTGCCCCAGAACGCACTCGACCCCGACCTGCGGGAAGGAGATTTCGAAAGCGATCCTCCAGCCGTCGGTGTCGGTGCGGGTGGGGAACACGCTATACGACGGGGCGGACACGGCCGTTTACACCGGGCTGGCCGACGGGTCGGGGTACGGGCGGTCTGGCTCGACGAGGCCGAGGCGCTCGAGGCGAAAGCCCGCCCGAAGAAGCAATTTCTTGTAGGGCGGGTCGAGCGGGGAAGGCAATTCGCTCGGCGGTCACTCCGGCAGCAGTCCCACTCGAATTGGCCCCACCGCCCGCCCGGAGTGGGACGGCGGGGGGGGCCGGC
>JANNVG010000365.1:0-1855 GCA_031414395.1 Fimbriiglobus sp. | reverse complement strand
CGAACAACCTGTGCGCCTTGAACACCCCCTCTCCATTCATGGGGAGGGGGCCGGGGGGTGAGGTCCCAGGCGGAGCCAAGCCCGTCGCCCCTCCCCCCGTCGCCGCCAAAACGGTCACGCTGAAGTCCGCCGGCACGCTCGCCGAAGTCGCCGCCGAGTTCACCAAACAGACCGGCCTCGCGTTCGACTTGACGGCAGTGGACGCCAAGGCGAAGGTGAACGTCAACTTCAACACCACCCCGTTTTGGACCGCCGTCGAAGCGGTGGCGGATCAGGCCAACTGCTTCGTGAGCGTGGCCGGCGGGAAGGTGAAACTGAGCAAACGGGCGAACGGCGTGGGGGCGGTGCCGAGCGGCATCGACGGGCCGTTCCGCGTGGTGGTGAAGAAGGTGATCGCCCGCCGCGACCCGGAGTTACCCAACAGCGAGTCCGAGATTCACCTGGAGGTGCAGTGGGAGCCGCGGTTCCCGGTCTACCTGATCGACACCGAGCCGAAAGCCACGGCGACGGTGGGCAAGGGGAAGGTGGTGGCGGACGCGGCGTCGGTGCGGGTGATCCCCAGCGGGCACACGCACGCGGCGGTGGTGCGGCTGAAGAACGTGCCACGAGATGCCAAGCAGTTCGACGACCTGGCGTGTACCTTCCGCGTGGTGGCGGCGGCCAAGATGCTGGCCGTCGAGTTCAAAGACCTGACCAGTGACAAGGCGGTGTCGCAGACGGCGGACGGGGTGAAGGTAACGCTCGACCCGATGAAGGCGTTCGACAAGCGGGCCGAGTTCCGGGTGGCGTGCGAGTACCCGGACGGGCAGCCGGAGTTCGAGAGCTTCCAGTTGTGGCACGCCTCGAACGCCTTCCGCCTGTACCCGCCGAACGCCACGAGCGGGGTGAAGCCGACGGGGGTGAATCTGAGCGAGGGCGGGCGGCGGTTCTGGACGGAGCACCAGTTCGACCGGCCGAACGGCGGCGCCCTCGATTTGAAAGGCTGGCGTGCGGTGTACGAAACCCCCGGCCCGATGAGCGAACAGACGCTGACGGTGACGCTCACGGGGGTGGCGCTGCCGTGACCCGGTCTGGGCGAACCCGGCCCGCAAGGGCCGCGGGTGCGGATCAAATGACGGCGGTGGGAACTGCCACCCGCCGACCTTGCGGCCGGGGTTCGCCCGGAACCGCGGGTGTGTTGGTAGAATTCCCCCTCACCCGTCGTCGTCTGTACCCTCACCCGTCCGTGCCGCCCGGTTCCCGCTCATGCCACGCGACCTGATCCTCGGCACCGCCGGCCACATCGACCACGGCAAGACGTCGCTGGTGAAGGCGCTCACCGGCATCGACACCGACCGCCTGCCGGAAGAGAAGGCCCGCGGCATCACCATCGACATCGGGTTCGCCCACCTGACCCTCGGCGACTACCGGCTGGGCATCGTGGACGTGCCGGGGCACGAGCGGTTCGTGAAGAACATGCTCGCCGGGGCGACCGGCATCGATCTGGTCGTGCTCATCGTGGCGGCCGACGACAGCGTCATGCCGCAGACCCGCGAGCACCTGGAAATCCTGAAGCTGCTCGGGTTGCGACACGGCGTCATCGCGCTGACGAAAGCGGACCTGGTCGACGACATTACGCGGGAGGTCGCCGAGTTGGAGGTGCGGGAACTGGTGCACGGGTCGTTCCTCGAAGACGCGCCGATCGTGCCCACGTCGGCGATCACGGGCGCGGGGCTGGAGGAGTTGAAGGCGGCGATTGCCAGCGTGTGCGAGAGGTTGGGCGGTGGAAACCTACCCCCCCCACCCCCCTCCCTAACAGGGAAGGGGGAGTCCAATCCCACTCCCCCCCCTTCCTCCCAGGAAGGGGGGGGCCGGG
>JANNVG010000364.1:0-8792 GCA_031414395.1 Fimbriiglobus sp. | reverse complement strand
GGAGAGGGGGCCGGGGGGTGAGGTCTCATGACACCCCACGACCCCACCGCCGCCGTCCGCCGTTACGCCTACCTGCTGGTCGGGGCGGTGGCCGTGTTCGTGGTCGCCGGCAAGATCGTCGGCGGGGAGAGCGTGGTCGAGCCGAGCCGGTACTCCCCGTCGCCCGCCAGCTTCGACGCCGACCGCCCGGACAAGCCCGTCCGCAAGTGGCCGCCCGCCCGCCCCGAGCCGTCGCCGTTCTACAGTTCCAACGACAAGTCGCGGTGGGCCACCATCCGCGCGCTGGTGGACGACGGCACCTACGTCGTCGGCCGGCGGGCCAACTTCACCGCCACCGACCCGCCGTTCCAGGACACCGGCATCATCTTCGAGCCGGAGTACACGTCGCTCGACAAGGTGATGAACCCCGACACGGGCGAGTTCTACTCCAGCAAGCCGCCGCTCTATTCCACCGTGCTGGCCGGCGAATACTGGCTGTTGAAAGCCGCGTTCGGGTGGGACATCGAGCGCGACCGCTGGCCGGTGACGTGCACCATTCTCGTCACCGTGAACGTGCTGCCCTTCGCCGTCTACCTGTGGCTGCTGGCGAAGCTGATCGACCGCATTGGCCGCACCGACTTCGGCCGGCTGTTCGCGTTCACGCTGGCCGCGTGCGGCACGTTCCTGGTGCCGTTTGGGATGACGCTGAACAACCACAGCCCGGCCGCGTACTGCGTGGTGTTCGCCATTTACCCGCTGCTGCGGCGTGCTTCTGTAGCCGGGGTCTGTGACCCCGGTTCGGAGAAGACCGGCCTCACAGAGGCCGGCCACAGAAAAGATTCGGGGGGCGGGAGCGAATCACCGCGAGACCTGGGCGCGAGCGGGTTCTTCGCCGGCCTGACGGCGTGCCTCGATTTGCCGGCGGCGGCGCTCACGGCGGCACTGCTCCTGCCGTTACTGTACACACGCCCGCTCCGCACGCTGGTGCTGTTCGTGCCGGCGCTGCTGCTGCCGGTGGTGGCGTTCTTCGCGTGCAACTACGCCGCCATCGGCCAACTGAAGCCGGCGTACAGCGAGTTCGGCGGGCCGTGGTACGAGTACGGCGGCAGCCACTGGCACAAGCTGAAGCGGGCGGAGGCGGGCGAGTTCGTGGCGGGCATCGACTTCGCCCAGGAGCCGAAGCCGGTGTACGCCTTCCACCTGCTGCTCGGGCATCACGGGTGGTTCAGCCTGACGCCGGCGTTCCTGCTGTCGCTCGGCGGGTTGGG
Organism: Fimbriiglobus sp.; assembly: GCA_031414395.1. Classification (GTDB taxonomy): domain Bacteria; phylum Planctomycetota; class Planctomycetia; order Gemmatales; family Gemmataceae; genus JALHQU01. The sequence goes on along the minus strand of JANNVG010000364.1, from coordinate 7,545 downwards.
AATGTGGGCGTGGCAGAGCCGGGGCGACGTGTGGCGAATTCTGACCCGACGGGTGGCGCCGACTGACCCGACGTTCACGCCGGCGTTGGTCGGCCCGCTCACGCTCGTCGTCAGTGCGGTGGTGGTCGGCTTCTTCGTGCTGAGGACGAACAACTACGGGGGCAACACGAGCGGCCCGCGGTGGCTGTTCTGGCTCATCCCCCTGTGGGTGCTGGGGGCGATCCCGGCGGCGGACTGGGTGGGCCGGTGGAAGGCCGGCCGGGTGCTGGCGTTGTTGCTGTTGGGGATGTCGGTGCTGAGCGTGTTCTACCCGGCGTGGAACCCGTGGCGGAGTCCGTGGGTGCAGCAACTGTGTGAACGGTGCGGGTGGATGAGTTACGATGTGCCAAAACTGTAGCCGGGGTCTGTGACCCCGGTCCGACCGGCCTCACAGAGGCCGGCTACAACACGGAACCCCCCATGTCCACCGACCTCGATCCGCCCGCCGACGAGCCGCCGCCCCCGCCGCGCGCCTACCCGTCGCGGCCGTACCCGCAGCCGAACTTCTGGTGGTCGCTGCTGGCGTGCGTCGGGCTGTTCGTGGCGCAAACGATCGGCTTCCTCGTCGTCTGGCCGGCGGTGTGGCTGCCGTGGTGTGCGGCCGACGGCGGCGACTTCGGAAGGCTCGTGCAAGACGACTTGAACGCCTTCGCGCAGGCGGCCGGGTCGCCCCCCGCCGACGCGCCGCCCCTGCCGATCCCCCAGCGGATGGCCGTCGGCCTGACGGCCGGGGTGGTCGGCGGGAACGTCGCCATGTTCTTCTACGCCTGGCTGCTGTGCCGGCTGGTGTTCGGCCGCGGGTGGACGCGAACGGTCGCCTTCCGCACGCCGGGGGTGTGGCAACTGGTCATCGCCTGGGTCGTCTTCCTGCCCGGCCTGATGTACACGGTGGAGGGGTTCGACCTGCTCGTGCGGTCGCTCGTCGGCTGGCAGAACACGAACTACAACTGGATGCAATCGGCCCTGAACGCCAGCCCGCTGTGGCTCGGCCTGCTGGCCATCGCCGTCGGGCCGGGGGTGGTGGAGGAGCTGTTCTGCCGCGGGTTCATTGGCCGCGGGCTGGTCGGCCGACACGGGTGGGTGTTCGGCGTGTTCCTCACCTCGCTGCTGTTCGGCCTGCTGCACATGGAGCCGATCCACGTGCTCATGACCATGCTCATGGGCGTGGCCCTGCACTTCACGCTGGCCACCAGCCGGTCGCTGTGGGTGCCCATCCTGTTGCACGCCACGAACAACGCCTCGTGGGCGGTCGCGTCCGTTCTGAACATCTCGCCGGCCACTCCCGCCCCGCTCACGATGGCCATTCAATACGGGAGCGGGGTGGCGCTGCTCGTCCTGGGCGCGTGGGCGCTCTGGTCGTGCCGGGCGAAGGTGGTGCCGACCGACGACAACGCGGACGGGTGGAAGCCGCGGTTCCCCGGCGTGGCCGCACCCCCGCCGGACAGCGGGCTGACGACTCTTGAAGGGCGACCGAACCCGCTCCCGCTCGTGCTGGCCGTCGTCCCACTCGGCGGGCTGGTGTACGCACTGTTCGCCCGCTGACCGTTCACCCCTCTCCCCATTGGGTCGAATTGATGTCCACCGACGCGACCGGCTATTTGGTGCTCAAACGGCCCGACGGGTTCGGCGACGTGGTGCCGCTGACCGACGCCCGCCGGTACACCGCCGGCCGCGCGACCGACTGCGACGTGGTGCTGAAAGACGACCTGTGCAGTCGCCGGCACGCCGAGATGTACCGCTCCCCGAGCGGGTGGAGCGTGCGGGACATGAGCAGCATGAACGGGTGCTTCGTGAACGACTCCCGCGTGACCGGCACGCACCCGGTGGCCAGCGGCGACGTGGTGCGGTTCGGCCGCTCCGAGTTCCTCTTCCTGCACTCCCTCGACCACCTGCCGCCGATGCCCGAAGAGGACGCGGACGCGACCGTCAGCGACGACGGCTTCCACATCACCCGCCGGGCCGATCGCACCAAGTACCTGCCCCCGCAACTGGCCCCGGCCGCCGCCGTCACCCTCAGCGCCGACCGCCTGACGCAGTCGGACGCGGTCGGCATGCTTTACCGCCTGGCCGTGGACACCGCCGCCGCCCGCGGCGAGGACGAACTGGCCGGGCTGGTACTCGACGCCCTGCTGCGGGGCACCCCGGCCGAGGTGGGGGCGGTGCTGGCCGTGTCCGACGGCGGGGAGGTGCGGACGCTCCTGCACAAACTCCGCGGCAACGGCCCGCAGACGTACCACCAGGTGAGCAACTTCGTCACCCGCGAGGTGCTGAGCACCCGGCAGGCGGTGATGGCCGAGAACGTGGCGGACGAGAAGCACCTGCGGAACCGCGAGAGCCTGACCGAGATGCGGGCGACCAGCCTGATCTGCGCGCCGGTGGCCAGCGGCGACCGCATCCTGGGATTGGTGCATTTGTACAGTACCGGCGCGAGCGGCCCGCTGTCGGGGGACGACCTGGAGTTCACCCTGGCGGCGGCCAAACAGTTTGCCGACGTGTGGGAGCGGTTGCGGGGTCGGGCCGGGCTGACGGCCGAGAACGAGAGCCTGAAGGCGCAACTGCGGATCGACAGCGAACTGATCGGCAAGAGCGAGGGCATCGGGCGGGTGATGGAGCAAGTGGGCCGGGCGGCGGGAACGAAGACGACCGTGCTCATCCGCGGCGAGAGCGGGGTGGGCAAGGAGTTGGTGGCGCGGGCCATCCACCTGAACAGCCCGCGGCGGGACCGCGCGTTCATCTGCCTGAACTGTGCGGCCATCACCGAGAGCCTTCTGGAGAGTGAACTGTTCGGGCACGAGAAGGGGTCGTTCACCGGGGCGACGGAGCGGATGATCGGCAAGTTCGAGGCGTCCGACACCGGCACCATCTTCCTGGACGAGATCGGCGAGCTGAGCGGCGGGGCGCAGGCCAAGCTGCTGCGGGTGCTGGAAGGGCAGGCGTTCGAGCGGGTGGGCGGCAACCTGCCGATCAAGGTGGACGTGCGGGTGGTGGCGGCCACCAACCGCCCGCTCGAAGACGCCGTGCGGGAGGGCCGCTTCCGCAAAGACCTGTACTTCCGCCTGCAAGTGGTGCAGGTGGACGTGCCGCCATTGCGGGAGCGGATCGCCGACGTGCCGCTGCTGGCCGACCACTTCCTGAAGAAGATCGTGCGGGAGACCGGCCGCAAGCGGACGGGGTTCACGCCGGCGGCGGTGCGGAAGATGTCGGCGCACACGTGGCCGGGGAACGTGCGGGAGTTGCGGAACGTGGTGGAGCGGGCGGTGGTGTTGGGGGCCGGCCCGCAACTGGAGGAGGCCGACATCTGGCTGTCACCGCTGGACTTGGAAGCCGTGCCGGTGGTGACGCCGGCTTACGAACCGGTGCCGCTCGACGAGATCGAGAAGCGGCACATCATCGCCACGCTGGAGCATACGAGTTGGAACAAGTCGCGGGCGGCCGAGATCCTGGGCATCGAACGCAGCACGTTGGATCGGAAGATCAAAGGCTACGGGCTGCTGAAGAAGTGAGCAGGCGACTCACTTGCGTGCTGCCGGCTCAACCGGCTGCATGTCCACGGCCGGCAGTTCGATGTACATCACGTCTTCCGGCTCGGACCCGAGACGGAACTCGATCCCGTACAGCCGCCGACCCCCGATCCCGATAGGCCCCCGCTCCTCGATGACCACGCCCTCGACGAACTTCACCCCGAATCGGAACCGCACCACATCGCCCTTGCGATAACGACGCTCGGCCATGGCCCGACCTCCGGAGCGGATTTCACCACGGCGCGCCACCGACCAGCGCCGTCAGGTGATTGTACATCACCGCGTCGAAATTCCGCGCCAGGGCATTCACCGCGCTCCGCCACCCGCGCACCCGCACCAGTTGCAGCGTGGCGGTGCCACCCGCCGCCACCGGGTCGAAATCCTGGTGGGCGATGGCGTTCCGCCAGTCGATGAGTTCTTGCAGCAACTCCCGGCGGCGCACGTTCCGCGCGTCGAGGGTGCGCACCTCGTCCCAGAAGGTTAACCCCAGCCGGTTGAAGTCCGCGCCGATGGCTCCGGGGTGCGGGTTGCCACGACTGAGGCTTCGGTTCCAGGTCAAATCGGCCCGCAAGAACTCCCGCACTTGGGTGGGTGTGATGGCGACGATGTGTTCCACGCACTCGGTGTGCAAGTCGCGGCAGAACCCTTGGAAGTGGGCGGACAGGAGTGCGGTGTAGGAGTAGTTGATCTGCTGGGTGGCATGTCGCCGCCCGCGTTCGGTCCCACCCACGACGGCGTGAGCGCTCTCGATCTCATCGAGGGCGTCGGCCCGTTCGCCGGTCCATCGGTTCAGTGAGTGAGAGGGCATCGCGGCACCAATCAAAGTGGGTGATCGGACGTTCGAGCAGGCTTGGGGCGCCTTGCACTCACCCCACTGCCCCCGCCCACTGTTCTTTCGCCCCGGTGTGCAGCCGCGCCCCCACTTGCGAAATGACCATCGCGGCCAGCTTGTTCGCCGCTCGTGCCGCTCTGTCCGCCGGCACGCCGTGCGTTACCCCGTACAGGAACGCCCCCGCGAACATGTCGCCCGCCCCGGTCAGGTCGCGCGGCGTCACGGCGAACGCCGGCACATGGTGCTCGGCCCCGTCCCACCGCACATACGCCCCGGCCGGGCCGTCCGTCACCACGCAGTTCGGCACCAGGTCGGCCAGCTTCTGGAACGCCTCTTGACTGTCGCGGGCGTTGGCCGCGGCGCACGCCTCGCTCGCGTTGCAGAAGAACAGGTCGGCGTCCTTGAGCGCCGCGTACAGGTGCTCGCCGAACACGTGCACGATGAACGCCTCCGAGCAGGTGATGGCCACCTTCGTCCCGCTCGCCTTCGCAATCCGGATCGCCTCCCGCACGGCGCCCAGCCCCACGTCGCCGTTGCTGAACAGATACCCCTCGATGAACAGCCACGCGGACTGTTCGATCAACTGGCGGTCGGCTCGAACGTGCTCCGCCGACAGGTGCGCCGACACCGCCAGACACGTCCGCATGGTCCGCTCGGCGTCGGGTGTAATCAGCGCGCAGCAGGTGCCGGTCGGTTGGTTCACCACCACCGGGTTGCCCAGGCCGACGTTTAGGCCGGTCAGTTCGCTCTGGTAGTGCAGGCCGTAGCGGTCGTCGCCCACGCACCCGACGAACGCCGCCTTCCCACCCAGCATGGCGAACCCGATGACACTGTTCGCCACGCTGCCGCCGCTCACCAGCCGCGGGTCCACGGCGGCGAACTTGGCCAGCACCGTTTGTTGTTCGGCGTGATCGACCAGCCGCATGGTGCCCCGCTCGAACCCGAGTGCGGCGAACTGCTCGTCGGTCACTTCGACGAACAGATCGACGATGGCGTTGCCCATGCCGCACAGGTGATACCGCTTCATGTGTCCGTGTTCCGAGGGGAAAGGGGATGGTTTAGCGAGCCGGGTTGGGATGGCGAGCGGAGCTGGCGAAGGGGTATGCTGAAGTGAACGACCGGAGGACCAACGGTGCCCGAACCGCTCATCACCGCCGACGAGTTCATGACGAAATACGCCCACCTGCAAATCGAGTTGACCGACGGGCGTGTCACACTCTCCGGGCGGCCCATCGAGTTCGTCGAAGACCGCATGAGATGTTTCAGTCAGCCGGACGCAGGCGCGACAGGGTGCGGACTGAAGAAGCCGCCTCAAATGTGTGTCGAAGTGCAGTCGGCGTCGAACACTTGGGTGGAAATCTATGCGAAGGTGGGGGACTGTTTGCGGGCCGGCGTGACGGTCGTCCTCGTACTCGACCCGGACACGCGAACCGCTTCGGTGTACCGCGGAGACAGCCTTCAGGAAATCTTCCGAGCCGACGACGAACTCACCCTGCCGGACGTCTTGCCCGGCTTCAGCGTGCCCGTCCGCCGCTTCTTCGCGTGACGTGTTCTGCTCGCTCCGCGAGCGGTCCTGGTTTGCCGCTCGCGGAGCGAGCAGAACACACAGCACGCTCACTTCGGCTTGCAGTGGCTGAGGGCCATCAGCACGTACCCGCTCACCAGGGCCGGGTCGCCTTCCATCCAGCGGTCGGTCTCGTTCGCCCAACTGCCGTCCGCCTTCTGCCGCTTCTCGATCGCCCGGAACAGGTCCGTCCGCCAGTCGTGCTTGGTGCCCTTGTCGTCCTCGAACGTGTCGTCCCCCATCACCGCCAGCGCCTTGCTCATGGTGTGGTAGTAGTAGTACAGACCGCGGCCCGCCAACTGCGGGGGCATTCCGGGGTTGGCGTCCACGGTGTAGTTCTTCTTCAGCCAGCCGAGGGCCGACTTCACCCGCGGGTCGTCCTTGCCCACCCCGGCGTAGATCAGGCTCTTCACCCCGGCGTAGGTCATGCTGCCGTAACCCGGCAGGGCGTCTTTCGTGCCGTCGAGCGGGTCGTCGGTGGTCTTGGTGCTGCCGCCGGCGGCGGCACTGTACACGAAGCTGCCGTCGTTCACCTTGCCCGCCCACGGCGCGGTGTTGTGCTCGCTCTTGAAGTTCTGGCAGCGGCTCACGAACACCTGCACCTTCTTGAACGCCGGGTCGTCCGACTTCACCCCGGCGGCCACGAGCGCGTCGAGGAAGAACTGCGTGTTGCTCAGGTCGGGGCGGCTCTTGCTGTCGTACCCGGCGCCGCCGAAGAAGTCGTCCGCGTCCTTCTTCCCTTCGCCGTCGTCCCACTGGAGCTTCTTCAGGAACTCGGCCGCGTTGCCCACCACCTTCTTATACTTGTCGTCTTGCTTGGCGGCGGCGAGGGCCATCACGTTCACGCACGTCACATAGTTCTGAAGCCCCACCCGCGGGTCGGACCCGGCGATGTGCCCGGCCTTCTCGTTAATCAGCCCTTCGATGAACTTCAGCCCCTTCGCCGCGGGTTCGGCGTCCGCCTTGGTGCCCGATTGCAGCAGGCCGGTCGTCACCACGCCGGTCACGCCGATGTTCTTGTCGGCGCTCCACCCGCCCTTGTCGTCCTGTTTGTCCTTCAGGTATTTGGTGGCCTTGTCCACCACCGCCTGCCACTCGGCGGCGGTCGGCTTCTTCGGCGGGTCGGCGGCGAGCACGGGGGCGGCGAGCAGCAGCACGGCGAGCAGGGGGAACCGCGTCACGGGTTGGCACCTCCAGGGGAAAGGCTCTGGCATGGTACACGGGGCAAGCGGGGTGCCAAAGCCGCCGGGCTGAAATGTCAGGCGAACGGCGGGCGCGGTGGGCGCGGAGTGGCCAGCGGTGCGCGCGGGGTGGCCAACGCGATGGGTGGGCTTCGGAACCTACCCCCCGTCCCCCTTCCTACGAGGAAGGGGGTGTTCAAGGCGATGACGTGTCTTGTCTTCGCCGTGACCTCTGGGAGCGTGCGACGGGAACCGCTCCCAGGGGTCGCGGCGAAGAGGATGGAAGCTGTGCGGGTTGAACACCCCCTCTCCATGTCATGGAGAGGGGGCCGGGGGGTGAGGTTCTTGATACCCTTGCACCCACGAGGGCGACCCATGCGGCTGATCAAGCTGAAGGCGATGAAGCGG
>JANNVG010000363.1:0-4611 GCA_031414395.1 Fimbriiglobus sp. | reverse complement strand
GGAGAGGGGGCCGGGGGGTGAGGTCTTCAGAACTCCGGATCGTGTCCTACACTCCGGCACCGGCTCCCTGCTCCCGTGTGCCCACTCATGCCCGTGACCGTCCTTTGCCCGGCGTGCGACTCCGACGTGTCGGCCGACAAGCCGACCGGCGCGGTCCAGTGCCCGACGTGCTGGGCCAGAGTGCCACTCGACACGGCCAAGCGCAAACCGACCGACACCCCGCCGCCGATCCCGACCGCCCGGCCGGCGTCCACACCGCCGCGGGCCACGCGGGTCGCCGAGCCGTCACGGGCGCGCGCGACGCGGTCGCGGCGGGCGGTCGAGCCGCCGAAAAGCGGCGGCGCGATCTGGGTGGTCGCGGCGGTCGTGATGGTGCTGGTCGCCGTGGCCGGGGTGGCCGTGTTCACCGCCATGCAACCGCCGGCGACGGCCACGTTCAACACAACGGTCGTGCCGACCGCACCGCGGTCCATCAAAGAACCGCCACAGGACGAGTGGGTGATGGTGGCGACCCCGGAAGGGGCCACGTTCCTCGCCCCCGGCCCGCTCAAGAAGACGAGTGTGACGGCGGGCAGTGAAAGCGGGACGAGTCACACCGCGGCCGAGGGGAGCACGACGGCCGGGGTGTTCGTGTTCGACCTGAAGAACGCCCGCCGGGCGGATCGTGAAGAGTTTCTGGCGAAGCTGCTCGGCACGTCCGCCGAACGGATCGCTCTCCACGGGCTGAAGCCGATCCCCGGCGGGGACGCGACCGAGTTCACCGCCACCGACGTGACCGGGTTCGACCACGCCGGGCTGGTGATCGGCCGCGGCGGGCGGTGGTTCGTGTTTCACATCTCGTGGAAGCCGGAGGACGACCCGAAGGAGAAGCGGCGGAGTGCGTTCGTCAGCCGGGCCGGGGTGACGTGGCTGCGGCCGGAGGTGCCCGCCGACCCGCCCAAACAGCCGAAGCCGGTCGAGCCGATCAAGCCGAAAACCCCGCCGGTGAAGCCGCCGAAGCCGAGATGACGAGCGTTCCGAAGACCACAGTCGTTCCTGCACCCGCCGGATCGTGGTCACAGACCCCGGCGACAACGGAGTGCCGCCCGGCAGGCGTCACCTGCTGTTCCCCGGTTGTGTAACATCACCTCTGTTCACCACTTCGCCCGTGCCCTCTCACGGAGATCGGGTATAATTTCGACTCGTCTGGCGGGAAACTCCCAACCGTTCGAGATCGAGCGATGGCCATCAAGCTGACGTGTCCGGGGTGTCGGGACGCCGTGCAAGCCGACGAGTCCGACCGCGGGAAGAAGATCAAGTGCGGCACCTGCTGGACGGACGTGCCGGTGCCGGCCCCGCCGCCGCAGGCGAAAGCCGCCCCCCTCCCGACCGCGAAGGCGGTGCCCGCCACGCCCGTCGCGGCGGCCAAGCCCATCGTCACCGCCGCTCCCATTCCCGTGCCGGCCGTGGGTCCGAAGAAAGCCACGCCTGTCCCCGCCGCGGCGCCAGCTCCCGCGGCCAAGCCGGTCGTCGCCACCGCACTCCCCGCGACCGCGGTTCCGGCCGCCAGACCCGCGCCCCCGGTCGCGTCGAAATCGAAGGCGAAGGACGACGAACCGGAGTCGAAGAAGAAGAGGTTCCAGGAGCGCGACCGCGGGCGGGATGACGACGACGATGACGACGACCGCTCGAAGGGGAAGGCCAAGAAGGGCGGCGGCGGTGGCGTGCTCATCGCGTTCCTCTGCATCGGGGCGGTGATGCTGATGGGCGTGGCCGGCGGGATCGCCGTCATCGTCATGAACAACGGCTCGGGGTCGGCCGCGGCCACCACTTCGCCCACCACGCAGGCGGCACCGAACGTCAACCCGCAAGGCGGCGGCGGAATGCCATTGCAGCCGCGGAACCCCGGCGACTTCAACCCCGGCGGCGGCGGTGTCGTCGATCCGAACCCGATCCCGCCGCGCCCGCCGGTCGCCCGCCCGCAGGGGTGGGCCGAGTTCAAGGGGAAGGACTTCACGTGCGACATGCCCGGCGGGGTGAACAAGGCGGCGGACACGTTCCCCTTCGCCACCCGCGACGTGACCGGCACCGCCTACACCGCCGGTGAGTTGAACAACGCCATCAAGGTCACGGTGAAGGAGTTGGCCCTGCCGGTCGGCACGTCGGCCACCAGCAGCGCGTTCGTGGCGGCGGCGTTCGCCGTGCCCGAGGCCGACCTGAAGAAAGACCCGGCCGGCCGACTGGTGAGCGGCAACCCCGGCGTCGAGTACACCACCCGGACGGCCGACGGGTACGAGAACGTCATCCTGACCGTCGGCGTGGGCACGAAGAACGCCTTCCTCTTCCGCTACCAGTGGAAGGCGAACACGCCGACGGCCGACGAGAAGCGGGACAACTTCTTCGCCAGCCTGAACGTGCTGCTCGAAGGGGAGGTGCCGGTCGTGCGTGACCCGTTCGGCGGCGGGCGGCCCGACCCGAAGGTGCCGAAGGCGATCACCCAGCCGTGGAAGCCGCTGGAGAACAAAGACGGGTTCGAGGTGCAAGTGCCGCCGGGGGTGGACAAGGGGGAGAAGCAGTTACTCGAAGCGGAGAACCGCACCGCCTGGGTGGGTGGGAAGAAGTGGACTGCGGACGACGGCGACGTGGCGTATCACGTCTTCTGCCACGACCTCGCCCCGGACAAACTCGACCTGGACTTGAGGAAGATCGCCTCCCCGCTCGTCCGCGCGGTGTTCCCCCACGAGGTGAACACCGAAGAGGTGGCGAAGGTGGACGGCAAGGCGGCCGTGCGGTGGAACATCCGCCACTTCCACGGCGGCATGTCGCACGGGGTGAGCGTGCGGGTCGGCTACCGCGTGTTCACCTTCTTCTGCACCAGTAAGCACGGCATCCACAGCGCGGCCGACGCCACCCTGACCGAGCGGGAAGACAAGTTCCTGAACAGCATCAAGATCCCCTTCGACCCGAAGACGCACAACCCGTACCAGGACGAGCCGGAGTGGGTGGCGATGAAGGCGACGCTCGGGTTCACCGCCCTCATCCCCAAGCAGGCGACCACCGAGCACGAGTTCAAGCCGCGGGCGTTCGACTACAAGCCGGGGCGGGAGTGGCGGGCGGAGGTGGACGGGATCACCTACCACGCCTACGCGATCAACATCACCCCGCCGGTGAAGAAGACGTTCAACGACCCCGACATGTCTTCGACGGAGGTGGCGAAGTCGGCGTTCGGGTTCGCCGTCACCCCCGAGAGCGGGCCGAACAAGGCGAAGATCGGCAACGGCCTGGACGCCGAGGAGTGGACGCTGAAGGGGGACCGCGGGCCAAACCACGTGCGGCAGGTGGTGTCGGGGAGGGTGGTGTTCACCCTGAAGACCATTCGCGGCGGGTGGGACAACAAGGTGGGGGACAAGGAGTACGCCGACAAGTCGGCCCGCTTCTTCGACGCCTTCCGTCTGGGCGAAGGGGTGATCGCGCCGGGCGGGGGCATTCCGGGCGGTGGCGTCGTTGGCGGTGGGAACACCGGCGAGTTCGTGAAGCTGGCCGACGCCAAAGTGCAGCCGTTCTGGACCGGGGTGTTCCTGCCGCAGAAGAAGGAGTTCGTCACCTTCGGAGTGAAGGACTCGACCGCCCGGCCGGTGCGTGGGGTGGTGCGGCGGTACTCGGTGCCCGAGTTCAAACTGAAGGCCACCTACGAGACGCAAAGCCCCATCAACCGGGTGACGGCCGACGAGACGAACGGCCGCCTGTTCGCCGCGACGGTGCAGCAGGCCGAAGACGCCAAGACGCCGGAGAAGGACAACCTGATCGCCACCGGCGACGTGCTGCAGTTCGACCTGCTCAAGCTGACCGACGGCAGCCTGACGGAAGGGGATCGGGTGTCCGCCGTGAACGTCATCCAGTCGTCCAACGCCGCCTTCCGCGTGTCCGGGCTGGAGGCGACGGCGGACGGGTCGGCGGTGTACGTCAGCGGGGTGACGGTGTCGGGCAAAGCCCCGCGGCTGGTGTTCCGCGGCAAGCTGATGAAGTGGGACACCGCCGCGCGGAAGATGCAGGACGACATCGTCACCGATTCGCCCGTGTGGGCGCTGGCGGTGTCGGCCGACGGGAAGAAGGTGATCGGGCTGGAGCGGAACATGGACCCGACCAAGACGGCCGGCAACCTGCTCGTGATCGACGGGCCGACGTGGAAGCGGTCGAGCACGGTGCCCCTCGCCGGGACGCCGGCGGACGTGGCCTTCCGCAACGACCGCGTGGCGGTGGTGGTGTCCACCGGGCCGGGGCAGGCCAAGCTGCTCGTCGGGCCGGTGGACGGCGACCTGAGTGAGACCACCCCCGGCGGTGATGTCAACTGCGTGCGGTTCACCCCGGGCGGCACGAAGCTACTGGTGTCGGCCGGCGGGCAGGCGAGCGGGTTGACCCTGTTCGACGTGGACGGGGCGAAGCCGCCGAAGCTGACGAAGGCGGCGAGTGCGGGCGAACTGGCCGGCCTGTTCGTCGTCTCGCCGGACGGCAAGATGGCGGTGACGAACACCGGCGCCGTGCTGGACCTGGAGAAGAGCAAGGCGAAGTGACGGTGTGGGGTGTTGACGAGCCGGGAGCGTGAGCGACCGGCGATTATCAGAACACCGGTCG
>JANNVG010000362.1:0-2084 GCA_031414395.1 Fimbriiglobus sp. | reverse complement strand
TGTCGCCGCGTTGGTTGCAACAGTAGAGGAAGCCGCCGGTGGGGTCGAAGGTAAAGCTCCGCGGGTAGTTCCCGCGTGTCCACTCCTCGCTGACGTATTTCAGGGCGCCGTCCGGGCCGACTGAAAAGATGGCAATGCTGTCGTGCAACCGGTTGCCGGCGTAGAGGAACTTGCCGTCGGACGACACCAGGATCTCGGAGCAGAAGTTGCTCCCCGCGAACCCGGGCGGCAACGTGGAGATCGTTTGCCGTTCGGTCAACTTGCCGGTCTCGGCATCGTAGTCGAACCGCACCACGGTCGAGCCTTCTTCCTGGATGCTGTAAAACCAGCGGCCGTTCGGGTGGAAGTGGAAGTGCCGCGGCCCGTCGCCCGGCGGAAGGGAGACGGCGGCTGGGTCGTTCGCGGTGAGCGACCCCTTCTTCGCGTCGAACTTCCAAACGAAGATCTTGTCCAAGCCTAAATCCACGTGAAGCACGAACCGGCCGGACGGGTCGGCCTGGATCATGTGCGCGTGGGTTCGGTCGTGGCCACTGATCGCGAAGCTCCCCTTCGGGCAACGCCGTTACCGATTCGCCGCAAGTCGTTTATACGCGGCTTGCTGGGCTTTGGTGGACCGCGTGACCTTCGGTCGACCGGCGGCGGGGAGATCTTTCGTCTTCTTACGGTACCGCCCCTTCTTCGGCTTCGTCCGTTTATAGTCGTCCTTCACGGCGTAGCGCAGCTTCGCCTTCAACGCGACGGCCTCCCCGCGCATCACCGCCCGGAACACCGCCACCGCCAGGCTTACACTCACACGCTCCGGATCGGTGTCGGATTCGATCAGCGATTCCGCCGCCGCCGCTTGGATCAGCGTCAAACCCAACAGCGACCATTCCAACTCCGCCACCGCGCACTCCGAACGCCGGCTGTGCAACTCGCCTCGGCCAAACGTTTGCTTAAACGCCCGGAACTGTACCTCCACGCCCCAACGCATGCGGTACAACTTCACCGCGTCGTCGCCCGACATCCGACGGTCGTCCAACACGCTGGTCACGGCGTACACCATCCGCTTGCCCAACTTGAACGACAGCAACCGCAACGCCAGCGGAGGATCGCCACGCCTCATCGGATCGTTCGGCCAGAAGTGGACGAGGTCGCCGCAGGTGCGGGTACGGCCGACGCCTTCGAGGCCGCGTAACAGCCGGACGTTCTTGCCGACGCGGATGAGGACGTGGTGGCCGCCGTCGAGAATGCCCTTCCAGAGGTCGTAGCCGACGAAGCCGGCGTCGGCGCAGAAGAGCGTATCCGCCTCGAATTTCAGGCTTTTGACCATGTCGGCAAAGTGCTTGCGTTCGCTGGAATTGGAGGGGCCAGTCTTCCAGGCCCAGGGGAGTTTCAAGCCCATGTGCCAGAGCATCGTTAGCCAGATCTGCGGCTTCACCGGGTGCGGCTTCTTGCGTTGGCGCCGCTTCTTGTTCTTCCAACTGGCGCGAGACTTGGCCCGGGCGCCCTTGCCGTAACGCTTCGAGTTGAAGGCGAGTTCGTTGCTGCGGGTACGCGGGGTGGTGACGCGGGTGCCGTCCACGGCGAGGGGGAACCATTGTCCGACGCGAAGGTGGACGCCGCCGGTTTGGACGATGCGTCGGTGGAGGGACTTCAGGACGAGCGGGAGCAATTTCTCGGTGTGGTTGGCCAGTGCCCGGCTGAATCCTGAGAAGGTGAGGAGGGCATGTTTGCCGATCCAAGGGGCGGCGAGTCGGTGGGCATCGGCGAACGCTCCGGAGAGGGTTTGGACTTCGGACCAGACCCAAAAGAGTGCGAGCAGGACGAGTTGGGCCGCGGCGAAGGAAGAGTTGCCGTGAAGCGTGAGCGAGGCGAAGAGGTTTTCGCGGAGGGCCCAGTCAATGGCGTGCCGGAGTTGATCGGCGGGGGCGAGGGGCGGGGGAATTGGGGTGGTGGAAGGCGGGGACGCGCCGGTAGATTGTTCCATGGAGCCAGACTCCTTTCTGGGTGACTTGTCATCCCGCCCGGTAGCATGGGAGGGGAGTCTGGCTTCTTTCAAATTCTCCAGTGTTTGCAAACCCCACTCTTGACTGGGCCCTCCG
>JANNVG010000361.1:0-6102 GCA_031414395.1 Fimbriiglobus sp. | reverse complement strand
ACCCAGAAGGCGATGCCGGCCGCGTCCGACTCGCGGTTCAGGAAGTAGCGGAAGAAGAACCGCACCTGGTTGTTCCGGTTCTCGGTCGAGTTGTAGAAGCCGTTCGCCACCGTCTCCCGCACGGCCCCGTTGGCCATCTGGGTCAGCCAGAACTGCACGCCGGCCGGCTCCCCCCCGCGGAGCAGCGTCGTCCGGTACAGCCCCTTGATGAACGCCTCGTTCGCGGTCGCGCTCGGCTTGGGCGTGTACAACTCGGCGATGGTGGTCGGCGCCCCCACGGTGGCGAGCGGGTGCTGCACCTCGAACGCGCCCACGTCCGGCAGGGCCACGTCGCGGGCCGTGCCCCGCTGGTCGTACACCGAGTAGTTGGCCACGCCGACCGACGCCGTGTCGACCGCCGGCGAGTTCCGGAGGAGGGCGTGCGTCTTGGTCGGCCCGCCGTTGTCCTTCAGCACGTCGAGCAGCGGGTCGATGGGCGAGGCCCCGGTGCCGATCAGGTTGCCGCCGGAGCCGTTCGTGATGCCGAACAGCCCGGTGCCGTCGCCGATCAGGTTGTTCGCGCTGGTGATCACCACGCCCCCTTTCGCGTCGTCGCTAGTGGTGCCGGTGCCGCGGAAGTTGCCGGCGATCAGGCAGTTGTTCAGCGTCACCGTCCCGCCTCCGTTCGCCAGCCCGCCGCCCGAAATGCTTGTACCGTTAGTACCGCTCGAACTGCGGTTGCCAGTGATGGTCACGTTCGTAAGGGTCGCTGTCCCCGTCCAGGGGCGGACGCCGCCGCCGTTGTCCAAACTTGTATTCCCCGAGACGGTGCTGTTCGTGACCGTCAGGGTGCCTTCCGACCAGATGCCGCCGGCACCGCTGCCGCCGGTGTTCCCCGAGACGGTGCTGTTCGTGACCGTCAGGGTGCCGGAATTGGAGATGCCGCCGCCGCCGCGGAAACTGATGTTCCCGTTACTGATGGTCAGGTTGTTGAAGACGGCCGACGCGCTGATGGCGACATTGAAGATGCCGAATTGGGGCGTGCCGCCCGCCGCGCTCCGCTGCACCACTTGCGTGCCCCCGGACGGTCCGCTGATGGTCGTCGCCCCGGTGGTATCCGTCAGGGACAGTTGCGCCGTGGTCAGCGTGACCGGACCCAGGCCGGCCTGGAAGGTGATGGCGTCGGCCCCAGGGTTGGTGTTGGCTAGGGCAACTGCCACCCTCAGACTGCCACCTCCGCTGTCGGCGGTGGTGGTGACGGTGAACGTGGCCGGGGTGTCTCGCTCTTCGAGTCGTTGTAGCCCGAGGCGGGCACGCGGTGACGTGACGACCGGGGCGACCGTCGGGCGGCGGAAGAGTCGGCGAATCCAGCGGGTCATGGGCGAGTCCCGAGGAGGGTGGTCAGGTGCCCCGGAAAATCTACCGCACTTCTCGCCCGGCCGCAAGATTATTCTCACGTCCCACCCTTCGCGTCTCGTTCACCCCGCCAGTTCGCTCAACGCCAGCGCAGGCACCACGCAGCCGGCCGACGCCTTCGCCCGCCACTTCTCACCCCCGCTCTCCGTGCGGCTGACCAGCACCAGCGTGCGGTCGTCCGCCGGCGGAGCGGCCGACGTGAACCGCTCCAGTTCCGCCACCACCTCCGACACCGCGCACGCCGAGCAGGTGAACGATTGACTCAGCACGCCGTCGAGCCGCTCCTCGCCGAACGGCTCGCCGAGCGGGTTGACCGACTCCGTGATGCCGTCGGTGAACAGGGCCACCGCGTCGCCGGGCTTCAGTCGGATGGTCTGCTCCGGGTACGGGCCGACCGCCCGGTGCGTCACCCCGAGCGGCAGCCGGCGGATCTGATCGACCGCCTCGAACCTGTCCGCCCCGTTCACCCGACCCCGCGGGGCCGCGTGCCCGGCACTGGCGAACGTGACCGTCCCCCGCTTCGGGTCGAACACGGCATACGTGGCCGTCACGAAGTGCCCGTTGGTGAGCGTGTACCGGCGGGCGAGCTGCTGGTTCAGGAAGGCCAGGAACTCGCCCGGCTTGGTGGGCGGGTCGGGGCGGGCGTGCGTCATGCTGTGCGTGACGGCCATGAGCACCGCCGCCGGCGTGCCGTGCCCGCTCACGTCGGCCACCAGCACGCCCAGCTTGCCGTCGTCCATCGGGAAGAAGTCGTAGTAGTCGCCGCCGGCGCGGTTGGCCGTGCGATAATGCACGGCCACGTCCAGACCGGTCACGTGCGGCACGTCGGCGGGCAGCAGCTTCTGTTGGAACTCGGCGACGGTGCGCAGTTCATATTCAGCCGCGTCGTAGGCCTCTTGCAACTGCGACGACAGCAGCAGCGACTGCGTGGCCCGGCCGAACAGGTTGATGAGCCAGACCAGTTCGGGGATCTGCTCGCGGGGGAAGGCGTCGGGCTGCTCGCGCGTGAGCACGACGGCGGCGGTCGCGTGGCCGGCGTCGAACACCGGGATGCACAGCACCGACTGCTGGCCGGCGAGGTACGCGGCGGCGGGGTCGGCCGGATCGACGGTCAGGCGGTCGATCACCCGCGGCTGGTCGTCGGCCATCCACTCGGCGAACAGCCCGCCGCGGACGACGGGCAGTTTGTCCGGCTCGCGGAACGGGTCGGGCGGGTTGGTCCACCCGCTGAACCGCGTCACCCGCACGGCCGGCGGTCGCAGCCCGCGATTCGACAGGGTGATTTGCCGACTGGTGGGGTAGAGCTGGTTCATCCGGCGGGCGAACACGCGACTCAGTTCGCCGGGGTCGGAGTACCGCGACAGCTCGCGCATGAGTTCGACGGCGACGGCCTGTCGCGCGGGCGAGTGGCGGGCGGTCGGGTCGAAGAAGTCGGTCGGGGAGAGAGGCATTGCCCCCGCCTCCGCGGTGAGAGAGGTGAACCGCCGTCCGGGCGCTTCCACACTAGAACCGGGGGCCTGAGCGATTGCAACAAGGAACTGGGGAATCTGTGCGGGCCGCGCCCGCAAAACCGGCAAAGTTTGACAGCCCACTTCGAAGGCCAAGCCGAGCGACAGGGAATCCGCCGTCGAGTAACCGTTCGAGTGCCCGGCGTGAGGGGAGGCTACCTCTCGTCGGGTTTGGCGGCGGGCGATTTGGCTTTCAGTTTGCGCTCGGCTTCGTCGAACACCTTGTCCAATCCCTCCCAGTAGGCGGGGAGGCAATCCACCAACGCGAGGTACGGTTAGGATACCAGTATCACATCGTCCGGAGGCGACAGGATGCGTGCCGTGCCCAAGGCATCGTTAGCGCTGTTGATCGGTGCCGTCGTGGTGCTATTGCTGGTCGTCACAGCAAATGGCCCAACCCACCCGCCGCACGATTCAATCACAAACGACATTCGCCTCCTCGCCACCGCTAAGGGGAGGGCGGAGTATTGGGGAAGCACGCACCGCCGTGGCCCCCTCTTCCGCAACAGCCCTCCGATGGAACGGCTGGTCGCGCGGGGAACCGAAGCCCAACCGCAGTTGATTGCCGCCCTCCACGACCCCGACCGCTGCAACGAAGCCGCGCTTATCCTCGCCAGAATCGGTGACAAGGACGCGGTCCCGCACCTGATCGACCTGCTTCCACCCATCGCCGATCTGCCGAAACACCAGGACTTCTCGCGGTTGTGTATCCTCTTCGCCCTGTGGCGGCTCACCGACATCAACATCGGCATCGATTACCACTTCATCCCACGTGACCCGCCGGACGTAAGAACCGAATGGCGGAAGTGGTACGCCGAGAACCGTGACTACCTGTACACACCGGAGAGCGGGTTGGACACAGGAGGCCGCCGGGTGGCGGTGGACCTGGAAGCGAAATTAGCCCATGCGCCGACCGAACAGTTTCGCCGTTCGCGGCCGTGGGTGCGGCTGGCTGAAGTTCACACCTGGCGAGACGACCCGGCCTACGAACGCCAACTCCGGGAATACTGCTTCTCCGTACTGTTCGACTCATGGGACGGGCGATGTGGGCAGATCTATGCACTCGGGGCGGTTCCCGGTCCACGGGCGTTAGCGGCGCTGCACGACATGTGCGGACTGGCCACCGACTCGGACGATGGCGACGACCTCATTTACGTTCTTGGCCATCGTGGCGATGTCGCCTCGCTCCCGGTGATCGAGAAGGTTTCACGATCGCCGAAGGCGGACCGAGAGCGGTCACACGGGGAAGAACGCCGAGCGTGGGAACTCCGGCGACTTCGCCTACGGGTGAAGTACGTGAAGGAATTGGACGGCAAGCCGTTCGGTGTCGAGCAGCAAAACACTTACCTGCGGTGCGTGGACGGGAGCGAAGGAGTCACGGAGTTGGTGGCCGAGTTGAACAAACGCAAGCACGACTGTTTCTTTACCATGTATGCCGAGGTAGCCGAGTACGTGGACCGCCCGCCGGTGCGGGAGTGCCTGAAGCAGATCACTGCCGACAGCACTCGAGACGAGCGGATGAAGACGCAGGCCCACACCGCCCTCGCCCGCTTGGGGGAGGCGAAATCGCTCGACCACCTCAAGGCGTCACTCAAGGACAACGACCCCGGAGCGCGGCTGGCCGCGGCCGAGGGACTGTGGCGACTCGGCCGCCGCGACGGCGTGCCCGCGCTGGTGGAGTTGCTGGGTGTGCATCCGCTCGAAACTGGCGGGGAGGGGGTGGAGGTGCGTGACGACGGGTTCAAGGTGACGGCCCACCGTGGGACGAACGTGGAGGTAGTCCGGAGAGCGTGCGACTTGCTCGGCGAGATTGGCGACGAGTCGGCTATCGAGCCGCTGCGACGACTGCTGAAGGTGAACCTGAACGGGGTGCTAGCCGGCGGGGGCAGCGGCACAGGGTGGGGTGGCCGACCGGAAGCCGTCGCCCTCGCTCAACTCGGCGACTTCTCTGGGATTCCCGTCCTGCGTGCGGCCATCGAGAACGGCGATCACCTGGACATCGCCGGGAGCCGGTGGCGCGGTGGGGACTTCGTGACTATCGGGCGCAAGCGGTTTGCTGCCGAATTGCTGCCTCTCTTCGAACACCACGACCGCGAGAAGCGGGCTTGCGCCGCCCGCGACATCCTGATTCTGCTTGACCGCGGCAAGTAGCCGATTCGGCGTCACGGCCGACGCTTGCCGCACGTTCGGCGTAGCGTTCAACCGTGGGGGCGTCGGTAGATGTTTTTCGTGATCGCGGCGGGATCGACCGAGGGGGTGCGGTCGGGGTCGGCGGACGGCTGGTGCTGGGACAAGGCGACATGTCCAAGCGGCACGGCGATTCTGTCAACCGTGCGAACCTGTGTCGAGTGGCCGTCGTCGTCGTGGGTGGAATCGCCGTAAGTGCTTGGCCGGCATGGGTGGTTCCACGATACGGGAATGGGTCCACGGAGGGGTGGGGGGTGCTGGAAAGAACCATTCGCAGGGTCAGGCCAGCCCCCAGGCTTTCAGCACGCCGGGCAGGTCGCTCAGGTCGGTCAGCAGCAGGTCGGGGTTGTGCGTGCTCAGTTCGGCGTGCGTGTGCCAGCCGGTCGCCACCGCCACCACCTTCGCCCCCACCGCCCGCGCGCACGAGATGTCCAGCGGGGTGTCGCCGATCACCCACACGGCGTTCGCGTCCACCGTCCGCCCCAGGTGCCGTTCCGCCGACTGCACCGCACTCCGGGCCACGTCGTCGCGGTCGAAGTGGTCGTCGCCGAAGCCGCCCACGCGGAAGTGGTCCCACAACCCGAAGTGGTTGAGCTTGGTCGCCGCCCCACGGCGGATGTTGCCGGTGAGCAGGCCGAGGAGCACGTCGGGCCGGTCGCGGGTGGCGTCGAGGATGTCGGTGACGCCGGGGCACACCTCCCCGCCGAGCGCGGCGAGCTGGGTCGGCAGTTCGTTCAGGTAGGTGTCGGTCAACTTCGCCACGTTTGCCGCGGTCGCTTCGAACCCGTGAACGGTGAGCAGTTCGCGGCCGATGGCGCGGTCGGTCCGCCCGCTGTACGGCACGGTGTCGAGGATGTGCGTGACGCCGAACGCCCGCCGCAGGGCCGTTTCCATGGACGTCTTGCCGGCGCCGTGGGTGCGGATGAGCGTGCCGTCGATGTCGAAAAGCAGAGTGAGCATGGAGTGATGGTAGGGAAGTGGGGGAAAGACCTCACCCCCCGGCCCCCTCTCC
>JANNVG010000360.1:0-10983 GCA_031414395.1 Fimbriiglobus sp. | reverse complement strand
GGCGGCCGAGCGTGTTCGCCTGACGGCAACCGGCGGTCTGCCCTACGAAGACTCACCCCGTTCCTCGCGTGCCGGGTCCACGGGCGGTGCGACGCCCAACGCCTCCGGCTTCTTCGGGAACGCGAGCATCAGCAGCGCGGCTGTCGTCGTGCAGGTGCCGCTCGCCCACAACCAACCGTTCCGCCCGGAGCGATACAGCGGGTAGATTTGGGCGCGGTATTGTTCACCCCGTGCGGAGTCCGCTTCCTTTTGCTCCGGGGTTCGCGGTTCGATCTCCCCTGCGTTCCAGGGCGGCGCCCCCCGTTCCACCCGAACCAGATCGTCGGCGGTGGTCCACCACTCACAGAAGTGCGGATACAGGCCCATCCCCAACGACAGCCCCGCCACGGTCCAGTTGCACGCCAGCACCAGCCGGATCACTTCTCGTCGCCACATGACGGCACCTCGGGGGGAATGACGCAACCATTCTGCTCGAACGAGCCGATACCCACCAGATGCCCACCGCACTCGCCTTCGCCCCCGGCCCGACCGCCGACACCGTCCGTGCCGCCGACGGCACGGTGTCCACCATCCCCGCCGGGTGGGTGCTCCTCCCCCCCGGCGACGCCGGCCTGACCCGCCGCGTGAAGGCCGCCGCCGACACCTGGGCCGTGGCGGAGACGCGCGGCCGCAAGGTGTTCTCCCGCGGCCTCTGGGTGATCGCGGATGTCGTGGAACGGGTGCGGGCGGAATTGCACGCCGAGCGCGCGACCCCGGCCTTCGCCAAGCGGAAGCAGCAAGACGCGGTTCGCCGCGAGAAGGCGCAGACGGAGTACGTCGACGACTTCCACGCCGCAGTGGTGGCGTTCCTGGCGTTCCACCCGACGTACGCGGAGTTGGCGGACACACTCGCCCGGCTGGTGACCACCCACGCCACCCCGGTCGGCAGCGGTACCGTCGCCCGCACCAAGCGCATCCCCATTCAGCAGCGGGCGGAAGCGGCCGTCATCGCGTGGATGCGGCACCAAACGACCGCCTACGACACGATGGTCATTCCACGGGTGAAGGGCGAACGCCGCGAGGTGCGGCGGATGCTGGCGAAGCGCAGCGTGGAGGTGCTGGCGAGCTACCGGCGGGGCGACCCCGTGCGAGACGGGTGTGCGCTGGCAAGGGTCGTCGTTCAAATCTTGTAAGGCGGGGCGAGCGGAGTTGAGACTTCCCCCTCACTCAAGAGGAGGGTGTGTGGACCTCCCGCCCGCAGCTTGATACGGCACCTGACCGACTCCGCCGACCAAATTGAGCGCTCGACGAACTCGGCCCACACCACAACCGGCCCCCGTTGCGTTCGCACCTCACATCTCCGCCGGCACCGGACGGCCGGCGGACGGGTCGTCCGGATTCGCCACATCCCCTGTCGGACGGCTCACGCACGGGCGGTCATTTTCAGCACCAACTGGCAGAAATGAGGGAGCACGTGGGCAACCACGTTCTAGGAACTGAAATCCCGCGTCCGGGGTGATTCGCCCCCCGCGACGTTTCCGTCCGACAACGCTCGGTTGACACCGCCCCACCGTCCCCTTCACGGGCCGGCGTGTCCGCCGAACGGTCGCTTTTCTGCCCCCATCCGGAAAACGATCATGACCGCCCGCGCCGTCCTCCCCCACCCGTTCCACTGGGCACCGCCCGCCACCCGCGACCGGATGCTCCGTGACCCGGTCGGCGTGCTCAACGCGCTCGGCGTGAAGCCGCCGGACGGCACCCCCCTGCCCATCCTGCACGACTTGATCCGCATCAACGGCCTGCTGTGGCGGCCGGGCGAGATCGTCGCGCGGGAGGCGTTCGCCATCGACCCGGCCGACGAGGGGCTGCTGTTCGGCCGCGGCGTGTGGGAGTCCACCCGCACCGCCGGCGGGGTGCCGTGGCTGTGGGCCGAACACCTGGACCGCCTCCGCCACACGGCCGCCCTGCTGGACATCGACCTGACCCCGCACCCCCTGCCCGACGCCCGCCAGGTGGCCACCTTCGTGCGGGCGCTCACCACCCACATGGACGTGGTGCTGCGGCTGAACGTGACCGCCGGGTCGCCCGGCCGGTCGGGGCAACTGTGGATGACCGCCCAGGTGCCGCCCGCCCCGGTGAACAGCCTGCGGCTGGAAACCCGCGCGAACGCCCTGCGGGAAGAGCACCCGCACCTGTCGTGGAAGACGTTCCACTACGCCTACCGCTTCCGCACCGGCGCCCAGGCCCGCCGCAACGGGTTCGACTCGTCGCTCCTCCTCGACGCCGCCGGGAACGTGCTCGAGGCCTCCCACGCCAACATCTTCCTGCGGTTCGACACCGGCTGGGAGACGCCGTCCGCCGACGGCGGGCTGCTCCTCCCCGGCACCGTCCGCGGGCACCTGCTGCGGCACTCGCCGGTGCCCGTCCGCGAGGCGGTGATTCACTCGTCGCGGTTCGCCGACGTGCGGGAGGCGTTCGTGACCAACAGCAACATGGGAATCATCCCCGTCACCGCCATCGACGCGCACCCGCTGCCGGTCGGGGACGCGACGATCCAACTGCGGAACTGGCTGAAAGGCTCGCACTCGGGCGGCTGATTCCGCCCGCCCCCGACTCACCATCGCCCCCGGAAGCGGGCGGTTGACCGCAACCGCCGCGCTCCCACCCTCACGGTCTCGCCATGAAAGAGCTTTCCCGCTCCCGCTGGTCTCGTTGGGTCCGCTCGCTGTTCGGTCGGTCGACGACGGCTCCCGTTCACACCCGCCGCCTGCGGGTCGAACCGCTCGAAGACCGCTCGGTGCCGGCCGTCACCGGGGTGGTGTTCCAGGACTTCAACGCGAACGGCACCCGCGACCTGAGCGGCACCGGCTCGAACCAGGGCGACGGCACCTTCGCCACCGCCATCGACCGCGGGCTGGGCGGCATTACGGTGACGGCCTTCGACGCCACCGGCGCGAGCCGAGGGACGACCACCACGCTGGCCGACGGCACCTACTCGCTGACCATCTCCGGCTCGCAGGCCGACCCGCTGCGGGTGGAGTTCACCGGCCTGCCGACGGGCTTCCGGTTCGGCCCGCACGGCCCGGACTCGGGCACCGGCGTGCAGTTCGTGACCAACGCCTCGGCGACCGGGGTGAGCACCGGGCTGGTGCGGCCGGCCGACTTCAGCACCGACGACCCGATCATCATCAACACGCAGCTGAACTACGGTAGCCCGGCGACGGACAGCCCGACGGCCACTTCGCTGTACGCCGTGCGGTACTCGGCCGGCGGCACGAGCGCCGCCGGGTACACCACCGGCACCAAGCGGATCGACATCCCGAACAGCCGGCTGGGGGCGGTGTACGGGGTGGCCTACGACCCGTTCGCGCGGGACGTGTACACGTCGGCGTACTTCAAGCGGCACTCCGGGTTCGGCCCGAACGGCACCGGGGCGGTGTACCGCTTCAACTACCCGGCCGGGGCGGCGGCCGGGTTCAACCCGCCGGCCGGGTCGCTCCTGTACGCCGACCTGAACACCATCTTCGGGGCGAACACGGCCGGGGCGAACCAGCACGACACGGGCGACTACGACACGGACAACGGGAACGCCGGGTGGGACGCGGTCGGCAAGACCGGGCTGGGCGGCATGGACGCCTCCGACGACGGGCAGTTCGTGTTCGTGATGAACCTGGCCGACCGGCAGTTGTACCGCGTGCCCACCAGCGGGGCGGTGAACGGCACGACCGTCCAGCGGGTGAGCATCCCGCTCACCAACCCGGACACGACCGGCACGGTCATCACGCCCGCCCGCTTCCGCTCGGCCGACCTCCGCCCGTTCGCCGTGCAGTACCACAACGGCAAGGTGTACGTGGGCGTGACGTACACGGCCGAGACGCTCGGCGCGGTCGGCGACCAGACGGCCCGCGACGAGCTGATGGCCGCCATCTACGAACTCGACCCGGCGGCGATGACGTTCACCGGGACCCCGACGTACACCGCCCGGCTGAACTACGTCCGCAGCCAGTCGTCCATCGGGTTCACCGACCCGACCCTGCCGACCACCTGGGAGCCGTGGCGGCCGACGTACTTCTCCACCGCCGCCGGCGCCACCCGCGGGGTGGCCCCGCAGGCGATGTTCTCGGACATCGGGTTCGACGCGGCGGGCAACATGGCCCTCGGCCTCCGCGACCGCGGGTCGGACCAGATCGGCTACTTCTCGTTCAGCAACCCGGCCGCGCCGGCCACCCGCGTCGAGGGGTTCACATCCGGCGACACCCTCCGCGCGTTCATCAACACGCCGAACGACTTCGCCGGCGGGTGGACGCTCGAGAGTAACGCCCGCGGGCCGGCCGGCCAGGGGGCGGGGCCACAAAGCAACGCCCGCGGGCCGGGCGGCGGCGAGTTCTACTACCAGGAGAGCTACAACACCAGCCACGGCGAGACGTCCATGGGGGCCACCCTGCAAGTGGCCGGCTTCCCGGACGTGGTGACCACCCAGATGGACCCCGGCGACGACATCCGCGCCGGCGGCCTGTCGTGGATGAACAACACCAGCGGGGCGGAGGCGAAGGCGTACCAGGCGTACGCCACCACGAACGGGAACAGCCCGCTCGACACGTTCGGCAAGGCGAACGGGCTGGGCGGGCTGACGCTGGTGCGGGAACTGGCCCCGGTCGAGATCGGCAACCGCCTGTTCCGCGACGTGAACGCGAACGGCATTCAGGACGCCGGCGAGCAGGGCATCGGCGGCGCGCGGGTGGTCCTGTTCGACCCGGCCACCGGCACCGCCGTCGGCACCGTCACCACCGCCGCCGACGGCACCTACTACTTCAGCAACGACACCCGCCGCACCAGCGGGGGGAACGCCTTCTACTCCGGCTCCGTGCTGTACAACCGCGCCTACCAGGTGCGGATCGACCGCGGGCAGGCGGCGGTGGCCGGGTTGGGCCTCAGCCCGCAAAACGCCGGCGACGACTCCTTCGACTCGGACTCGCAGGCGGCGGCCGGCAACCTGGCCGTCATCACCGCCGCGACCGGGAGCGAGGGCGAGAACGACCACACGTTCGACGCCGGGTTCGTGCCCGGCCGCATCGGCGACACCATCTTCCTGGACACGAACAACAGCGGCACGCCCGACGCCGGCGAGGGGATCAGCGGCGTGCGGGTGCTCCTGATCGGCGACACCACCGGCACCAGCGTGCTCCAGACGTTCACCGCCACCACCGACGCGAACGGCCTCTACCAGTTCTCCGACCTCCGCCTGAACACCCCCTCCGGCGCGCAGATCACCTACCGGGTGACGGTGGACGCCACCACCCTGCCGGCGAACGTGGCCCAGAGCGTGGACCCGGACGGCGTGCTCGACAACACCAGCACCACCGCCCTGACGGTGGCCGCCTTCAGCGACCAGACCCGCGACTCCGGCTACCTGCCGACCGGCAGCGTCGGCGACACGATCTTCCTGGACGCGAACATCAACGGCACGCCCGACGCCGGCGAGGGGCTGGTCGGGGTGCGGGTGCGGCTGTCCGGCGACCTGAACGGCAACGGCACGGTGGAAGCGGGCGAGACGCTCACCACCACCACCGGGGCGAACGGCTTCTACCAGTTCACCGGCCTGCGGACGAGCGGGGGCGGTGTGCCGTACACTGTTGTGGTGGACGCAAGTACCCTTCCGGCGAACGCCACCCAAACGGTGGACCCGGACGGCACCCTCGACAACACGAGCACGAGCACCCGCACCACCGCCGCCCCGAACGACCCCACCCGCGACTTCGGCTACTTCGGCACCACCAGCATCGGCGACCGCGTGTGGTACGACGCCGACGGCGACGGGGCGCAAGACGCCGGCGAGCCGGGCATCGCCGGGGCGACCGTCACGGCCACCTGGTTCGGGCCGAACGGCACCCTCGGCGGCGGCGACGACTCGACGTTCACCACCACCACCGACGCGAACGGCAACTACCTGTTCACCGGCCTGCCGGCCAACCCGCTGGCCGGCGGCGGGGTGCTCAACTACCGCATCCGGGCCACCCCGCCGGCCCGCTTCCCGACGCACACCGACTCGCTCGACAACGCCTCCCTCGCCCCCGGCAACCCGATCGACGTGGAAGGCTCGCCGGTCTCCGGCGACCCGCTGAACGACCGCCGCGACGTGGACTTCGGCTTCCGCGGCACCGCCCAACTGGGCAACCTGGTGTGGCACGACCTGAACGCCAACGGGCGGCAGGACGGCGGCACCGAGGTGGGCATCGACGGCGTGGCGGTGGAACTGTTCTTCGACGCCAACAACGACGGCACCTTCCAGCCGGGCGAACTGGCCACCCCGCTGCTCACCACCATTACGGCCGCCGGCGGCGCGTACTCGTTCACCAGCCTGGCGGCCGGCAACTACCGCGTGCGCTTCGGCAACAGCGACGGCACCGTCACCTTCACCCGCACCACCGCCGACGCGGGCACGGCGAACGACGCCACCGACAGCGACGCCGACACCGGCACCGGGTTCACCGGCGACTACGCCCTGGCCCTCGGGGCCATCAACCAGACGGTCGACGCCGGCCTGTACAGCCCGACGGCCATCGGCGACACGGTGTGGTACGACACGAACGCCAACGGCACCCAGCAGGCGGGCGAGTCCGGCCTCGTCGGGGTGGAACTGGTGCTCGACTACGCCGGCCTCGACGGGGTGTTCGGGAACGGCGACGACGTGACCGCCCAGGCCACCGCCACCACCGACGGCACCGGCAACTACTCGTTCACCGGCCTGCGGCCGGGCACCTACCGCGTGCGGGTGCAGGACGCCACCGTGCCGTTCGGCCCTGTCGCGTACACGACCGCCGGCGGGAACACGCAGGCGAGCACGCCCACCAGCGGCACGCCCGACCAGGCCCGCGACTTCGGCGTCCGCGGCACCGGCACCGTCGGCGACACGATCTTCTTCGACGTGAACAACAACGGCACCCCGGACGGCGGCGAGGGCATCGGCGGCGTGATCGTGCGGCTGGCCGGCGACCTGGACGGCGACGGCACCGTGGAAGCGGGCGAGACGCTCACCGCCACCACCACCGCCACCGGCTTCTACCAGTTCACCAACCTGCGGACGACCAACGGTGGTGTGCCGTACACCGTCACGGTGAACACCGCCACCCTACCGCCGGGGGTGACGCAAACGTTCGACCCGGACGCGGTCACGAACAACAGCAGCACCACCGTCCTGTCCGCCGGCACGCCGAGCGACCCGACCCGTGACTTCGGCTACCGCGGCCCCGGCACCCTCGGCGACACCGTGTGGCTGGACGTGAACGGCAACGGCACGTTCGACGCCGGCGAAGGGCTGAACGGCGTGCGGGTGACGCTCGTCGGCGACTTCAACGGCGACGGCACGACGGACACGCAGACCGCCACCACCGCGGCCGACGGCCTGTACTCCTTCACCGGCCTGCGGACGACCGTCGGCGGCGTGCCGTACACCGTCACCGTGCTCACCGCCACCCTGCCGCCGGGCGTGACCAACAGCGTCGACCCGGATGGCGGGGCGAACAGCACCAGCGCGGTGTCGCTGACCACCGCCGCCCCGAACAACCCGCTCCAAGACTTCGCCTACCGCGGGCCGGGCAGCATCGGCGATACGGTGTGGCTGGACGTGAACGCGAACAACACGTTCGACAGCGAGGAGGGCATCGGCGGCGTGCGAATCACGCTCACCGGCGACTTCAACGGCGACGGCACGACGGAAACGCAGACCGCCACCACCGACACGAACGGCCAGTACGCCTTCACCGGCCTGCGGGTGTCGGCCGGCGGTGTGCCGTACACTGTTCTGGTGAACGCCAGTACCCTGCCCGCCGGCGTGACGCAGGCGGTCGACCCGGACGCCACCCTCGACCACACCGCCACCGCCTCCCTGACGACGGTGACGACCAGCAACCTGACCCGCGACTTCGCCTACCGCGGCCCCGGCCGCATCGGCGACCGCGTGTTCAACGACATCAACACCAACGGCGTGTACGACCCCGGCGAGGGGATCAACGGGGTGACGGTCACGCTGACCGGCGACCTGGACAACGACGGCACGACCGAAACCGTCACGGCCACCACCAGCGGCGACGGCTTCTACCTGTTCAGCGGGCTGGTGGTGGACGGCGACAACGGACCGGGCGTGACGCCCAAGACGTACACCGTGAGCGTCATCGCCGGCACCCTGCCGCCGACCCTGGCGCAGACGGTGGACCCGGACGGCACGCTCGACAACGTGTCGAACAGCACCCTCTCGCCCGTCGCCCCCGAAGACCTGACCCGCGACTTCGGCTACCGCGGGCTGGGCAGCATCGGCGACACCATCTTCCTCGACGTGAACGCCGACGGCCTGCCGAGCAGCGGCGAGGGGATCGCCAACGTGGTCGTCCGGCTGGTCGGCGACTTCGACCGCGACGGCACCACCGAGACCGTCACCGCCACCACCGACACGAACGGCTTCTACCAGTTCACCGGCCTGCGGACGGACTCGGACGGCGGGGTGACGTACACCGTAGACGTGGACGAGACCACCCTGCCCGCCGGCGTGAACACCACGCCCACCACCGACCCGCAAGGGGCGTTCGACGGCATCGCCACCGCCACCCTGACGACCGCCGCCCCGAACGACCCGACCCGCGACTTCGGCTACCGCGGGGTGGGCAGCATCGGCGACACCATCTTCCTGGACGTGAACGCGAGCGGCACCCCGGACACGGGCGAGGGGTTGGCCAACGTGCGGGTGTTCCTGACCGGCGACCTAGACGGCGACGGCACCGTCGAGACGGTGACGACCACGACGAACGCCAGCGGGGTGTACCAGTTCACCGGCCTGCGGACCTCCGCCGGCGGTGTGCCGTACACTGTTATGGTGGACACCAGTACCCTGCCGCAGACCGGCAGCGGCACGCCGGTCTCGAACACGGTCGATCCGAACGGCGGGAACGACAGCACCAGCACGACCAGCCTGACCACCGCCTCCCCGAACGACCCGACGCAGGACTTCGGCTACCGCGGGCCGGGCGCCATCGGCGACACCGTGTTCCTGGACGTGGACGGCGACGGCGTGGCCGACACGGGCGAAGGGATCACCGGCGTGCGGGTGACGCTGACGGCCGACCTCGACGGCAACGGCGTCAGCGAGACGTTCACCGCCACCACCGACGCGACCGGCCTGTACCGCTTCGACGGCCTGCCGGTGCGGAACCCGGCCGGCGCGCTCGTCACGTACACGGTGACGGTGAACACGGCCGACCTGCCGGCGGGCGTGACCAACACGACCGACCCGGACGGCGGGGCCGACAGCACCAGCAGCCTCACCCTCGACCCGAACAGCCCGGTCAACCTGCTCCAGGACTTCGGCTACCGCGGCGACGGCAGCATCGGCGACACGGTGTTCCTCGACCTGAACAACAACGGGACGGCCGACGCCGGCGAGGGCATCACCGGCGTGACGGTGGTGCTGACGGCCGACATGAACGGCGACGGCCTGCAAGACCTGACGGTCACCGCCACCACCGGGCCGGACGGCGAGTACCTGTTCGACAACCTGCCGGTGAACTTCGGCGGGCGACCGCTGACGCCGATCACGTACACCGTGCGTGTGACCGGCGGCCTGCCCACCGGGGTGAACAACACCGTCGATCCGGACGGCACCACCGACGGCACCTGGGCGGGCACCCTGGCCACCGGCCCGGCCGCCCCCGACCGCCGCGACATCGACTTCGGCTACCGCGGCACCGGGCGGCTGGGCGACCGCGTGTGGCTGGACGCGAACGGCGACGGCGTGCAAGGCGCGACCGCGACCGAGCCGAGCCTGCCGAACGTCGGCCTCACCCTCACCTACGCCGGTCAAGACGGCGTGTTCGGCAACGCCGACGACATCAGCACCACCGCCACGGCCGGCACCGACGGGATCTATACGTTCGACCACCTGCCGGCGGGTGCGTTCCGCGTGACGGTGAACACGGCCACCCTGCCGGGCAACGTGACGCCGACGTTCGACCGGGACGGCACCGGCACGCCGCACGCGGCCGACGCCACCCTGACGACGGGCCAGGCCCGCACGGACGTGGACTTCGGCTACCGCGGGGCGGCCGGCCTGGGCGACCGCGTGTGGGTGGACGCCAACCGCAACGGGGCGCAAGATGCCGGCGAGGGCGGCATCCCCGGCGCGGTCGTGCGGCTGGTGCTCGCCGGGCCGGACGGCCTGGTGAACACCGCCGACGACCTGAACTTCACCACCACCACGGGCGCGAACGGCGTGTACACGTTCGGCGGGCTGCCGGTGTACGGGCCGAGCAGCGACTTCCGCGTGACGGTGCTGTCCATCCCGGCCGCCGGCCTGGACGCGGTCGGCGACCTGGACAGCCCGGCCGGGAGCGGCGACCGGACGGTGTTCGGCGGGCTGGGCGCGAACGACACCCGCACGGACGTGGACTTCGGGTACGCCGGCCGCGGGCGCATCGCCGGCGTGGTGTTCGAGGACGTGAACAACGACGGCGTGCGGCAGGCGGGCGACGTAGCCATCCCCGGCACGGTGCTCGTGCTCGACGGCACGGACGTGTTCGGCAACCCGGTGCGGGATCCGCTCACCGGCGGGCCGCTGACCGCCACCGCCGACGCGAACGGCGAGTACGCCTTCGCCAACCTGACGCCCGGCACCTATAGCGTGCGCGAGGTGCAGCCGGGCGGCTACCTGGACGGCACCGACACCGCCGGCTCGCTCGGCGGCACCGTGGACCCGGATCGCGTGTCGCGGATCGTGCTGCCGGCCGACGGCGACTCGGTGCAGAACAACTTCGCCGAGGTCCGCCCGGCGCGGGTGGCCGGCACGGTGCACGAGGACCGCAACAGGAACGGCCGCCAGGACCCGAGCGAGCCGGGCATCCCCGGCGTGCGGGTGGTGCTGACGGGCACCGACGACCGCGGCCCGGTGGCCCTCACGCTGACCACCGACGCGAGCGGCAACTACTCCTTCCCCGACCTGCGGCCGGGCACGTACACGCT
>JANNVG010000359.1:0-3279 GCA_031414395.1 Fimbriiglobus sp. | reverse complement strand
GAAGGAGTTAACGCCGGCCGAGCGGGCCGCGTTCACCGCCGCGCGGAAGCTCAGCTTCGAGCCGCACCGCTGGACGCGGGCCGACTTCGACGCCCTGCGGAAGCATTCCACCGACCAGGAGGCGCTCGAAGTCTTACTCTGGATCGCCAGCTACTGCGACACCAACCGCTGGTCGGTCGCGCTGAACACGCCGCTGGAGGCGCACCGCAAGTTCGTCGCCGACAAGCCGAAGGACTTCACCGACAGGCCGAGTCTCGTCGCCCCGCTGTCCTCCCGCGACGGCAAAGCCGTGTGCGTCCCGCCGGCCGTGGCCGACCGCCCGGCCCTGGAGTCGCGCGCGGTGGTGGAAGCGAAGTTCGCCGAGTGCCGCACGCGGGTGCCGCTGTTGCCGCTCGCGTCCGTGCGTGACACCCTGCAATACCTGCCGGAGTTCACCCGCAAGGACGCCCCCGGCGTGATCCCCGACGGCGGCGAAGTGACGATGTGGATGCGGCAGTACGCCGTCTTCCCGAAGACCGGCGGGTACAAGGTGGGGGCCACCGTCGCCGAGGCCGCCCGCGGGCAGATCGACCCGCTGCTCCGCGCCCGCATCAGTTGGATCTGCGCCCGTCACGACCGCGCGTGGTACGCACTCGGACAGGCGAAGCGGCGGTTGATCGCCCTCGGACAAACTGACGACGCCGTCTACGCCCTTGACGGCGATTGGTCGGCGTACCCGGAGAAGGAGCGGCTGGTGTTCGCCTTCGCCAAGAAGCTGACGCTGGCCCCGACACTGGTGAACGATCAGGACGTGGCCGACCTGCGGAAGCACTACAGCGTGACGCAGACGGCCGAGATCATTCACCGGGCCAGCAGCGCCGCGATGCTCAACCGCATGGGCGAGGCGTGCAACCTGCCACTCGAAGACGCCACCCCTGCGTACACCACGCTGAACACCGAGCAACTGAAAACGAAGGTGGGCAACGCCGATTGGGTGATCGTGGACGTGCGCGACTCGAACACCTTCAACGGCTGGCCGCTCGACGGCGACAAGAGCGGCGGGCGGATCGCGGGGGCGGTGAACGTGGCCGGCGAGTGGATCGAGCGCGACCTGAAGCGGGTGAAGGAGTTGCTGACCGCCCGCGGCATCACCGGCACCGACAAGCAACTCGCACTGTACGGGCGGACCGCGGCCGAGGCGTCGGCGGTGGCGCAACTGTTGGAAACGCGGCACGGTGTGGCTCGGTCGCGGCTGCACGTGTCCGCCGACGGCTTCGCGACGTGGGCCACCGCCGGCCACCCGACCGACAAGTTGACTCACCACGAGTGGCTGGTACCGCCGGCGTGGGTGGAGCGGGAGCGGAAGGCCAACCCCAAACTCCGCGTGTTCGCCGTGTCGTGGGACAACGTGAAGGAGTACGAGAAGGGGCACATCCCCGGTGCGTCATACATCGACACCAACCTGTTCGAGACGCCGCCCATTTGGGATCTGGTGTCGCGCGACAAGATCGTGGCCGCGCTGCTCGCGCTCGGCGTCACCGCCGACACGCCGGTGGTGGTGTATGGCCCGCAGCCGATGCCGTCGTTCTTCGCCGCCGCCGTCATGCGGCATGTGGGCGTGAAGGACGTGCGCGTGCTGAACGGCGGGTACCCGGCGTGGCTGGCGGCCGGCCTGCCGGTGGAGAAAGGGAACACCGCCCCGAAACCGGAGAAGGAGTTCGGCGGGTCGGCCGCCGCGCCGGACGTGTTCGTCGGCATCGGTGGGGCGCGGAAGCTGCTGGCCGGGCCGAACAAGAAGTTGGTCGACGTGCGGTCGTGGCGGGAGTACATCGGCGAGATTCCGGGGTACGACGACATCACCGCCAAGGGCCGCATCCCCGGTGCCGTGTGGGGCAAGGGTGGCAGCAACGCCGACAGCATGGAAGACTACCGCAACCCGGACGGCACCATGCGCGACTTCCGCGACCTGGAGCGGGCGTGGCGGCTGGCCGGCATCACCCCCGAGCAGTCGGTCGGCTTCTATTGCGGCACCGGCTGGCGGGCGAGTGAGGCGTACCTCGCCGCCCGGCTGATGGGCTGGGAGAACGTCGTCATCTACGACGGCGGGTGGTACGAGTGGTCGGCCGACCCGACGAACCCCGTCGACACCGGCGACCCGACGACCGCCGCCGTCACCCCGCCCGCGCCGCCGCCGGCCGAGTCCCGTTGGAACAGCCCGGTGGTGTACGCCCTCGCCGCCGTCGCGGTACTCGCCGTGGCCGTGCTGCTCTGGCCCCGCCGCAAGAAGCATTCTCCGCCCACGACACCCACAAACCCGACACCATGACACTTGAAAACACCGTTCGCACCGCCGTCGCAGGCATCGCGTTCGTCGCCCTGGCCGGGTGCCAGACCGACGCGCCCGTGAAGAGCGACGAACTGGCCACCGACGTGCAGGTGCTGCGAGACGGCCTGGACTCGTGGAAGAGCGGCGGCACGCCGGCGGCACTCGAAGCCGGCGCGAACCCGACCCAGTTCACCGACCCCGACTGGAAGGCCGGGGCGAAGTTGCTCGACTACCAGTTGCACAAGGCGGGCGGCGAGGACGACGGGGAGACGCTGTGCAACGTGAACCTGAAGTTGGAAGTGAAGGGCAAGCCGGTGGACAAGCCGGTCAGCTACCGCGTGACGGTGAAGCCGAAGCGGGCGGTGTCGCGGGTGACGAAGTGACGACGAGCGGTCGCCGCAACCACTTGGGCGAAATGGCGGTCGGCGTTGGAGTTCACGCTTCAGACTCGTGTTTCGGACTTCTTGGAGGGGTGATCTGATCGAATGAACACTCGGAATGGCGCTGCGGGTCACGGGAATCCGACGGCACTTCCCCCTTGTCAACCCGCGACCGGCTGCTAGAGTCACATCTTCCGTTTGTCCGCGACAATCTGTGTGACCCGAGCCATGTACGCCATCTTCGAAGACGGATCCCGTCAGTACCGCGTCGAGCAGGATTCGATGGTGAACATCGACCACCGCGAGTGCGAACTCGGGCAGACGCTCGAACTGAACAAAGTGCTGCTGATTGGCGGGGACAAAGCGACCATCGGTCTACCGCTCGTCGCCGGGGCGAAAGTGGTGGTGGAAGTGGTCGGCTTCCCGCGGGTGAAGACGCAGACGCAGCTGTTCCGCCGCCGCAAGAACGTCCGCCGCCTCCGCGGTCACACCCAGCCCTACGTGCGGGTGAAGGTGAAGCAGATCGTCGGCGCGTAAGGCCGTCTCTGGCGAACCCGGCCCGGGCCGGGCCGGGGGGGGTTGTTGTTGCGGGGG
>JANNVG010000358.1:0-5993 GCA_031414395.1 Fimbriiglobus sp. | reverse complement strand
CAAAACTGGCTGGCCCCTCGCTCGCGCGTCGGGCTAACAAGAAACCGCTCCCTTGCGGTCGCGGCTCGTCGGATCGCGGGTCAACTCAGGTTCATCGTCATCAGGAACTCGACGTTCGTCTTCGTCTTCTTCGCCCGGTTGATGAGAAGTTCCATCGCCTCCACCGGGTGCATGTCGGCCAGCACGCGGCGGAGGATGGCCACCTTCGCCAGCTCGTCCGGGTGCATGAGCAGGTCTTCCTTCCGCGTGCCGCTGCGGTTCACGTCCAGCGCCGGGTAGACCCGCTTCTCGACCAGCCGGCGGTCGAGGTGCAGTTCCATGTTGCCCGTGCCCTTGAACTCCTCGAAGATCACGTCGTCCATGCGGCTGCCGGTGTCGATGAGCGCCGTCGCCAGGATGGTGAGCGACCCGCCCTCTTCGACGTTGCGGGCGGCCCCGAAGAACTGCTTGGGCTTCTGCATGGCGTTGCTGTCGAGACCGCCCGACAGCAGCTTGCCGCCGCCGGGGGCCTCGGTGTTGTGCGCCCGCGCCAGCCGGGTGATGCTGTCGAGCAGGATGACCACGTCCTTCTTCAGTTCGACCATCCGCTTGGCCTTCTCCAGCACGATGTCGGCGACGTGGATGTGCTCCTCGCTCGGCTCGTCGAACGTGCTGGCCACCACTTCCGCGTTGGTGCCCTGCACCAGCCGGTGCATTTCGGTCACTTCCTCCGGCCGCTCGTCCACCAGCAGCACGAACACATACGCTTCCGGGTGGTTCTTCAGGATGGCGTTCGCCATCTTGGAGAGCAGGATGGTCTTGCCGGTGCGGGGCGGGGCGACGATCAGCCCCCGCTGGCCCTTCCCGATGGGCGTCACCAGATCGACGATCCGCATGGACAGGTCGTCCGGCGTTTCCAGCCGCAGGCGGCTGTTCGGGTGCAGCGGGGTCAGGTCGCCGAAGCTGGTCACGTTCACCGTCTCGTCGGCCGGCTTGTCGTTCACCAGCGCGATCTGCATCAGGGCGAAGTTGTCCTGGTTCTCGATCGGCAGGCGGATCGGCCCCTCCACCATGTAGCCGGTGCGGAGGCTCATGCGGCGGATCTGGCTCGGCGACACATAGATGTCTTCCGGGCTGGCCAGGTAGTTGTGGGCGGCGCTGCGGAGGAAGCCGTAGTTGTCCGGCAAGACCTCCAACGTGCCGCTGCCGTACACCACCTCGCCGCGTTCGATCTGGCGGCGGACCACGCCGACGATCAGTTGGGCGCGGTTCATGCCGGTGATGTCCCGCATCCCGTACTGCTCGGCCTTGGCGAACAGCTCCGGCATGGGCATCCGGTACAGGTCGTCGAGGCGGTAGATCTGCTGGCCGGGCACGGCCGGGCGGGATTGCGGCACTTCGGGCCGGCCGCGGTAGTCGCGGTCCTGCCCGCCGTGTTGGGGCGGGCCGCGGAAGTCGCCCCGCGGCATGGGCGGGCGGTCGTCGCGGTCGCGGAAGTCACCCCGCGGGCCGGACATCGGGGCCGGGCCGCGCGGCTCGCGGTACTCACGAGGCGGTTGTTCGGCTCGGGGGGCGGGTTGCTCGGCTCGGGGGGCGGGCCGCTCGCGCTCGACCTGGCGCTCGACGACCGGGATCGGCGCGGGGGCCGGCTCGGGCGGGGCGACGGCGACGGCGACCGGGGCGAGGGTTTGTTCCTCCGCCGGGGTGTCGACGGGGGCGACCTTTTTCAGGATGCGCTTGCGAATCGGGGGCTTGGGAGCGGCCCCTTCGACGGTCTTGGCGTCGGGCATAACAGTCACCTCGGAGAAGTGTCGGACCGTCGGGTGCGGACCAGGAACAGGAGCAGGAGACACAGGGGGGCACGGGAACGGTTGTGGCGGGGTTTCCGCCGGAGACCTGCCACCGGAACGGCGTGCGGGGCGTTCAGCCCCGCGGGGCGACGGCCGCGGTGGGAGGGGTGGTCGTGTGGGAGCGTTCGGGAGGCGTCACGTCGCGGGAAGCACTCCGGGCTTCGGGTCACACCCGGCGAGTTGCGTGGAAGGTGAGTGAAACGGAGTTCACGAATCACGATTCCGGGCAGTCGCGGTCGGTCAGTGGTGTCGGGGTGGTGAGAGCCGAGGCGGATGACAGACAGTTCAACTCGATGTTCGACCCGCGAGGGAAGCGCCAATCAACTGTGCCGAACCGAACCAACGGTCGATGGTTGAAGAGAAGTATAGCGGCGGTTCCGGCGGAATCCAGTCCGTTTCCCGCATCCGGCCGAAATTCTCCCCCCGGCGTGGGTCACCGAGGGCAGGTTG
Organism: Fimbriiglobus sp.; assembly: GCA_031414395.1. GTDB lineage: Bacteria > Planctomycetota > Planctomycetia > Gemmatales > Gemmataceae > JALHQU01. The sequence goes on along the minus strand of JANNVG010000358.1, from coordinate 3,714 downwards.
TACCCCGCCGGCCGCACGGGTCGCAAGGCGGATTCGGACGCCGGGTGGTTACTCGCACTGCGTCGGGGCGTTATTCTCATGAAGTGTTCACGCGGTGGGTGATACAAGCACAGTGAGAGTATCCGCCCGGATGGGGGTTGAATCGTGCGCATCTTGCTCGTCGAAGACCAGATCCAAATGGTGCGGATGATCCGCCAGGGTTTGGAGGAGGAGGGTTTCGCCGTCGACACCGCCCTCGACGGCGAGGAGGGCGACGTGAAGGCCCGCACCACCCCCTACGACGTCATCATCCTCGACCAGATGCTGCCCAAGGTGGACGGCCTGACGCTGCTCAAGCGGTGGCGTGAAGCCGGCATCACCACCCACGTGCTCATGTTCACCGCCAAGGGCGCCACCGCCGACAAGGTGACCGGCCTGGACACCGGCGCCGACGACTACATGAGTAAGGCCAACTTCGACTTCGAGGAGCTGTGCGCCCGCCTGCGGGCGCTCGTCCGCCGCGGGCACCAGAAGAAGGACCCGCTCATCCGCGTCCACGACCTGACCCTGGACACCGCCGCCCGGAGTGTGTCCCGCGGGGGGAAGAAGATCGGCCTCACCCCGCGGGAGTACGCCCTCCTGGAGTTCCTCGCCTTCCACGCCGGCAGCGTGGTCACCCGCACCATGATCTGGGACCACCTGTACGACGAGTACGACGAGAACACGTCGAACGTGGTGGACGTGTACATCCGCTACCTGCGGAACAAGGTGGACAAGGGGCACGAGGTGCCGCTCATCCTCACCAAGTGGGGCGAGGGGTACATGCTCCGCGGGGCCGACGACCTGCCCGACCCGCCCCCGGTCGCCAAACCGGATAAACTGAAGAAGAAGTGACCAACGAGCCACGACCGCCAGGGAGCGGACCATGTGAGGCCCGCTCCCTGGCGGTCGCGGCTCGTTGTGCCCCTCGCTCGCGCGTCGGGCGAACCCGGCCGGAACACCCCCATGCCGTCCATCCGCCGCTCGCTCATCGTCTACTTCCTGCTGCTGCTCGCCCTCGCCCTGTTCGGGGTGGCGCTGCTGGCCGACGGCGTGACCGGCCGCGCGCTCGAGGAGAAAGAGCAGGCGACCGTCGAGTTGATCGACCGCACGGCCGAAGACAAGGAGCAGGACGAGCGGGCCAAGTTCGACCGCGAACTGCTCGCCCAGGCTCGCAGCACTCACCGCACCGCCATCGGCGACTGGGCCGTTCACGTCGAGCAGATCAAAATCCGCTCCGAGGCCGTCATCCCCGCCGCCCTGTTCGGGTTGAACACCGCCCCCAGTCCCTTCGCCCCGCTGACCGCCGTCATCGACCTCCAGGCCATGCACCCGCCAATGCCCGGCCGTCGCGGGTGGGTGAGCGGGCCGATGTGGGGCGCGGTGGTGCAGGCGGTGGTGCAGGCGAATGCCGACGAGTTGAACTACACGGCCTTCCTCACCCGCCACCTGGAGGAGGAGCCGGGTGCGCCGCTCATCCAGATCAACCACTCCTCCCGCGGGCTGGTGTGGAAGTCGTCCGCCCTGCCGTCGGATGGCCTGCCGTTCGACCGCGAGACGTGGGACGCCTTCGGCGAGGACGTGCGGCACGACACCCTCACCCTGCCCACCGGCACCGTGCGGCGGGTCATCTTCAAATCGCCCACGAGCGGCGGGTTCCGCTGGGGCGGGTGGGCGTCGCCGACCCGCGCCGCGTCGGGTTCCGGGTCCGGAGGCCGAGACGGGTCGCCCCAGCCGCCCGCGCCACGGCCCGGCACCGTCGGGCCGAGCGTGAACTACTACCACATCACCCGGCCGACAGCCGAACTGGAAGCGACCGTCGCCGACATCCGCGCCGACGCCGAACGACAGAAGACCGAATTGCGGCAGGCCACCGCCGCCACCCGCACCACCGTCCGCTCGCTCCTGGCGGGCGGCAGCGCGTTCGCCTTCATTGGCCTACTGGTCGGCGGGTGGGTGCTGGTCGGCCTCGGCCTCCGCCCGCTGCGGAAGCTGACCGACGCCGTCGCCAAAGTGAACGAGAACGACCTGCACCTGCCGGTCGAGGCGCACGAGTTGAGCCACGAACTGGTGCCCATCCACGACCGCCTGGTGCTCACGCTCGACCAACTCCGGGAGGCGTTCGACCGCGAGAAGCAGGCCGTCGCCGACATCTCGCACGAACTCCGCACGCCCGTCGCCAGCCTGCTGGCCACCATCGACATCACCCTGCGGAAGCCCCGCACGGCCGACCAGTACAAGCAGGCGCTCGAAGACTGCAAGCTGCTGACGAAGCAACTGGGCGGGCTGGTCGAGCGGGTGATGACGCTGGCGTACCTGGACGCCGGGCAGACGAAGATGACCTCCGCCCCGACCGACGCCACCGAGCTGGCGAGCGGGTGTGCGGCCACCATCCGCCCGCTCGCCGAGTCGCACGGCCTCACCTTCCGCGCCGACCTGCAGCCGACTTCACCACTCGACACCGACGCGGACAAGCTGCGGGAGGTGATGATCAACCTGCTGCACAACGCCGTCGAGTACAACCGGCCGGGCGGGAGCATCACGCTGGCCGTGCGGCGGGAGGCGAACGGCGGCCCGCTGGTGGTGGAGGTGCGGGACACCGGCATCGGCATGACGGCCGACGTGCGGGGCCGCATCTTCGAGCGGTTCTACCGGGCCGACTCCAGCCGCACGGCCACCGGCGCGCACGCCGGCCTGGGGCTGGCCATCGTGAAGGAGTATGTGACGCGCCTGGGCGGGACGATCAGCGTGGAGAGCGAACAGGACCGCGGCAGCACCTTCCGCGTCACCCTGCCGGGTTAGCGCGACCGCTGGCACTTCCCCCGCCCGCCGCATAGCATGGTTGCACCCCATCACCCGCCCGGAGCACCCCCTCCCATGCTTCGTCGGATCGCACTGCTGGCCGTTCTCATGTTGCCCGCTTCACTCCTCGCCGCGGACGTGAAGACCGGGTTCATCACCAAGACGCACAAGAACGCCGACGACACCACGTCCGAGTACGTGGTGTTCGTCCCCCACACCTACGACGGCACCAAAGAGTTCCCGATCATCCTGTTCCTGCACGGGGCGGGCGAAACGAAAGGCGGGGCGAAGATGCCCGTCGAGCAGGGCATCGGCCCGCACATCAAGCGGACCGAGAAGACGTTCCCGGCGTTCGTCGTCATCCCGCAGAGTGAGAAGCGGACGTGGCAGGCGGACAGCGACGACGGCAAGCGGGCGATGGCCATGCTGGACGCCACCATGAAGGAGTACAAGACGGACGCCACCCGCCAGTACCTGACCGGGCTGAGCATGGGCGGGTACGGCACGTGGAGCCACGCGGCGGCGTTCGCCGACCGCTGGGCGTGCTTCGCGCCCATTTGCGGGGGCGTGCGGACGGCCGACGACGTGGCCACCACCGCCGAGAAGGTGAAGGGCCTCCCGTGCTGGTGCTGGCACGGGGACAAGGACACAGCCGTGAAGGTGGAGAAGTCCCGCGAGTTGATCGAGGCGATGAAGGCGCTCAAGGCCGAGCCGCGGTTCACCGAGCTGGCCCACGTCGGGCACAACAGTTGGGACGCCGCCTACGCCACGCCCGAACTGGTCGAGTGGATGATGAAGCAGAAGAAGAAGTAACCTCTGGCGAGCCGAGCGGGGGGGGGGGGGCGGGGGGGGGGGGGCCCCGCCCCCCGGGGGGGGGGGGGGGGGGGGGGGGGG
>JANNVG010000357.1:0-8995 GCA_031414395.1 Fimbriiglobus sp. | reverse complement strand
GGCAGGGTGAAGAAACCTACCCCCCGTCCCCCATCCAACGAGGAAGGGGGGGTTCAAAGCGCAGACCCGCCGGTCACCCTCGCGGGGCGCCTCTCAGCCACCCGAGTTGAACACCCCCATCCACCCAGGAAGGGGGACGGGGGGTAGGTTCTGAACAACCCTCTCCGTAGCGGAGCTAGGGCCGGGGTGTAAGGTCCATTCCCCAACCCCTTGCCACGCCACGAAATAAGTGGGTCCGGTTTTTGGACATGGTTTCGCGGACGGGTGGGGGGTGTGGAACGAAACCATTCTCGGAGGTCAGCCGGTGGACTTTCTCATCGCCGACACGTTGACCGACAGCCTCGGTCGCCTGACGGGGGACGAGCAGAAGGCGGTGAAGACGACCGCGTTCGACTTGCAAATGAACCCCGCCCAGCCGGGTCACAAGTTGCACAAACTCGACAAGGCGAAGGACAAGAACTTCTGGTCGGTGCGGGTGAGCGCGGACGTGCGGCTGATCGTGCACAAGACGGCCGGCAGCCTGCTGCTGTGCTATGTGGACCACCACGACAAGGCGTACTCGTGGGCCGAGCGGCGGAAGCTGCAAACGCACCCGAAGACCGGCGCGGCGCAGATGGTGGAGGTGCGGGAGACGGTGCAAGAGGTGCTGGTGCCGAAGTACGTGGAGGTGGAGACGCCGAAGCGGAAGGCGAAGGTGCGGAAGCCGTTCGCCAAGACGCCGGACGACGAACTGCTCGGCTACGGGGTGCCGCCGGAGTGGGTGGCCGACGTGAAGGATGCCGACGAGGACGAGCTGCTGGCGCTGGCCGACCACCTGCCGGCGGTGGCGGCCGAGGCGCTGCTGGAAGTGGCCACCGGCGGCACGCCGCGGGTGGCGAAGCCGACCGGCAACCCGTTCGACCACCCCGACGCCCGCCGGCGGTTCCGACTGATGGGCACGGCGGCGGAACTCGAACACGCGCTGGATGCCCCGTGGGAGAAGTGGACGATCTTCCTGCACCCGGACCAGCGGGAGTTGGTGGAGAAGGAGTTTGCTGGGCCTGCCCGCGTCACCGGCTCGGCCGGCACCGGGAAGACGATCGTGGCGCTGCACCGGGCGGCGCACCTGGCCCGCACCCACCCGGACGCCCGCGTGCTGCTCACCACCTTCTCCGACCCGCTCGCCCACGCCCTGCGCAACGGCCTGAAGCGGCTGGCGGGCGGCGAGCCGAAGCTGGCCGAGCGGATCGAGGTGGAGGCGCTCGACCGGCTGGCCCTGCGGCTGCACCGGGCGCGAGTGGGACCGGCGGAGGTGGCCGACCGGGCGGCGGTGGTGACGGCCATTTCGGCGGCGACGGCAGTGGTGACGGGGCACAAGTTCAGCCCGGCGTTCGTACTGTCCGAGTGGGACCAACTGGCCGACGCCTGGCAGTTGGGCAGGTGGGAAGAGTACCGCGACATCGCCCGCCTGGGGCGGAAGTCGCGGCTGTCGGAGGCGCAGCGGCGGGTGCTCTGGGACATCTTCAGCCGCGCGCGGGCGACGCTGTCGGCGAAGGGCGTGCTCACGCCGGCGGCAGTGTTCACGGCGGTGGCGAAGCACATCACAGCGGGCAAGAAGCCGCCGTACGACTTCGCCGTGATCGACGAGGCCCAGGACATCGGCGTGGCCCAGTTGCGGTTCTTCGCGGCCCTGGCCGGCGAGAAGGCGAACGGCCTGTTCTTCGCCGGCGACCTGGGGCAGCGGATCTTCCAGACGCCGTTCTCGTGGAAGGGGTTGGGAGTCGACGTGCGCGGGCGGTCGCGGACGCTGCGGGTGAACTACCGCACGTCGCACCAGATCCGCACGCAGGCCGACCGGCTGCTCGGGCCGACGGTGACGGACGCGGACGGCGAGGAGCAAAAGCGGGACGACACGGTGAGCGTGTTCAACGGCCCGCCGCCGGACGTGCGGACGTTCGCCACCGCCAAGGAGGAGGTGAAGGCGGTGGGGGCGTGGCTGGCCGAGCGGGTGAAGGGCGGGTTGCACCCGCACGAGGTCGGCGTGTTCGTGCGGGCCGACGGGCAGGTGGACCGGGCGCAGCAGGCGGTAGCGGCGGCGAAGCTGTCGGCCCGCCTGCTGGACGACCACGTGGAGGTGAAGGCGGGAGCGGTGTCGGTCGGCACCATGCACCTGGCGAAAGGGTTGGAGTTCCGGGCGGTGGCGGTGATGGCGTGCGACGACGAGGTGATCCCGGCGCAGGCGCGGATGGCGGCGGTCGGCGACGACGCCGACTTGCGGGAGGTGTACGACAGCGAGCGCTACCTGCTGTACGTGGCCTGCACCCGCGCCCGAGATCAGTTGCTGGTGAGCGGAATTCACCCGGCGTCCGAGTTCCTGGCCGACCTGACGGGCGAGTGAGTGCGGCGGACGGGAGCCAGCCTGTTGCACGCGGCGGGCGGATGCGGTAGCGTGCGACCACCCGCCTGCCCTCGCACGTTGTCACCCATGCCCACCGCCGGGTCGATAGCGTCCGGTGAAGTGGCGTCTTGTGGGGTGAGTTAGTCTGGGGTTTTCCTCGCCCGCAGGAGCCCCGTGATGGCCGTGCCTGATCCTCGTCTCGTCGAACGCTGGCGAACGACCTTCGCCATGTGGCGCAGTTCGGACCTCTCGGTGGCCGCGTTCTGCCGCTCGCGTGAACTCAACCTGTCGAGCTTCTACCGGTGGCGGAAGATCCTCGACGATCTCGACCGGCCGTCCGCGACCCGACCCCGATCCGAACCCGACTCGTGCCCGTCCTTCGTGCCCGTCCGTGTGATCCCCGACACCATCATCGAGGTGATCCTTCGGTCCGGTGTCCAACTCCGCGTGCCACTGTCCGCCGATGCCCCGCAACTGGCTCGCCTGGTTCTGGCCCTGGGAGCATCACCATGCTGACCATGGGCACCACCGGCGTCATCTACGTCGCCGTCGAGCCGCAAGACGGCCGCAAGGGGATCGACGGACTCGCGGGCGTCGTCCGCACCACACTCGGTCGCGATCCCGGCTCCGGCGACCTGTTCGTGTTCAAGAACCGACGTGGCGACAAGCTCAAGATCCTCGCCTGGATGGGCGATGGGCTCGCCCTGTACTTGCGTCGGCTCGAAAAGGGAACCTTCGCGTTCCCCACGGCCGCGACCCCGGAACTCGCCATCACGAGCACTCAACTGGCCATGATCTTGGGGGGCGTCGAGTGGGCCAAGACCCGCACCCGCACCCGGTTCCGGCAACCGGCGTAATTCTTCTCCACGGACGTGATAGGTTCGGACGCGTCGCGCGTCTTGCTTGACATGGCGGTGTCATCCGAACCCGAACTCCTCACGCCCGGCGAGCAACTCGCTCAGCCGCGCGCGGAGAACGCACGCCTCCACGCCCAAGTCCAGGAACTCCTCGCCCTCGTCGGCGAACTGCGCGGCACCGTCGAGAAGCAACAAGACCACATCGCCAAACTCGTGAAGATGCACTTCGGCCGCAATAGTGAGCGGATCGAAGGTCCGACCCTCTTCGACGACCTCCCCGGCGGTGGGCCGGACGACCCCGCGCCGCCGCTGGTCGGGCCGGCGATTCCCGAACCCGAGGTGTTGGTGCCCAAGCGGAAAGGGCACGGGCGCAAACCGAACCCGGCGAACCTACCGCGGCGACGCGAAGAGATCGACCTGAGCGAGGCCGAGAAGGTGTGCCCGTGTTGTGCCGGGGTGCGCGTCCGCATCGGCGAATCGATCCGCGAGCGTCTCGACTACACCCCGTCGTCGGTCTTCGTTCGCGAGATTGCTCAGCCCACATACGCGTGCCGAAGTTGCGAGCAGGCGGCGCGCGAGCCGCAGTTCGCGGCCCCGGCGTTCCCTCCCGAACCGGTGCCCAGGTCGGGGGTCGGGGCCGGACTGCTGGCCCAGGTGATCGTGTCCAAGTGCGTCGATCACCTGCCGCTCTATCGTCAGGAGGCGATCTTCGCCCGGCACGGCTGGCCGGTCTCACGCACCCGTTTGTGCGACCTACTCGCGGACTGCGCGTTGCTGTTGGAACCGGTCTACCGGGCCATGATCACGCGGCTGAAGGCGTCGTTCGCGATCCACGCCGACGAGAGCCCCGTCAAACTCCTGCAACCCCGACGCACCGCGTACGCCTGGCTGTACCTCGGCGACGCGGCCAACCCGTATACGGTGTTCGACTTCACAACAGGTCGCGGTGAAGAGCACCCGGCTGCGTTCCTGAGCGGGGACTCGGGGTTCGTGCATGCCGACGGCTACGCCGGGTACAACCCCAGCCACGGCTCCGGAGCCCGGCACCTGGGCTGCTGGGCTCACGTGCGACGGAAGTTCGTGGAAGCCCGGACCAACAACGCGGCGAAGGCGAGCGAAGCCCTGGCGTACATCCGCACGCTCTACGCCGTCGAGAAGGAGATCCTCGACGAGGAACTCGTGGGCGAAGCCGTGGTGTTCCGCCGGCAAGTTCGAGCCGGGCCGATCCTGCGGGCGTTCGGTCCGTGGCTGGACGTGGAACAGCGGACGGTGTTGCCGAAGAGTCCGTTCGGGCAGGCGGTGTCGTATGCAATCAACCAGTGGCCGACGCTGGGTCGGTACTTGGACGATGCCCGGTTCACGATCGACAACAACGTCGCGGAACGCGCGGTGCGACCTTTGGCCATCGGCCGCAAGAACTGGCTGTTTATAGGCGGCGACGGTGGACTTTCGAGTGCCGCAGTGCTGATGAGCCTGTGCGCGTCGGCGAAGAGGCACGCGTTGAACCCGTGGGCGTACCTGACCGACGTGTTGACGCAACTGGCCGCCAAGCCAGCCGACGTGACCCATCTGTTACCCGACGCATGGGCCAAACAGCACCTCCCTGCCAGTCACTGAGTTCCCAACTCGCATCGCCCGAACTCAACGCACACCCACCCCCGTTCAGTGGACGCTTGTGGATAGGTGGGCGAAGGCCCGCGGCGAGCCGCGTCACCGAGCGGGGTGACGGCGGACGGCGTTATCCCAATGCGAGGGACGGCGGCAGCCGCGACGCTACTCCTTGAACTCCCCCTTGTCGTAGCGCTCCCAGAACTCCGCTGCCGGCCAGACTTTGTTCCCTTCGGTGCCGATCGTTTTCAGGCTCTTCATGCCGCGGAGCACGTCCAAACCCTGGTTGATGTTCTTCGGATTCAAGCGGATGTCATCCAGCGACATCCCTTGCAAGGGCCGCAGGTCGCTGACCCCGGTGCCGGAGAAGTGTAGTCTCTTCAACGGCAGCCCTTTCAATGGCGACAGGTCGGTGATCTGGTTCCCGCCCAGGATCAGGTCGGTCAGCTTGAGTCCCGCCAACGGCGACAGGTCGGACACGTCCGTTGCCATGAGTTGAAGCGACCGCAACGTGGACATGTCCTTGAGCGGTGCCAGATCTTTTACGGGCACGTCCTGAACATTGAGGCCTTCCAGCGGCATGCCCTTGAGCGCATCCAACTTGGTCACGCCAATCGTGTGGTAGAGGTCCAGCCCGGTCAACGGCATCCCTTCCAGCGGCGACAAGTCAGTCACCGGCAGGAGTTGCGCCCCGAGCGTCTGGAGCTTCAGGCCCTTGAGCGGCGACAGGTCGGACACCTTCGTCTCGGCAATGCCCAGGTGCTCAAGCGGCATCCCCTTGAGCGGCGTCAGGTCGGCGACCGGGTTGTGGTTGACGTGCAGGGTCGTCAGCGGCACATCGGTCAACGGGGCGAGGTTGGCGATCTGGGTCGACGAACAATCCAGTCGGCTCAGCCGCATTCCTTTGAGGGGCGAGAGGTCGGCCAGCTTCCCCTTGTTCGGATAGGTGCCGCGGAGGTCGAGGTACACCAATCCGGTGAGCGCCCGCACCGCGGCGATGTCCGCCACCTTGTCGGTCACGATCCGGAACTCCGTGACGACGCCGCCCTCGATCTTGTGCCCCACTTGGCCATCGAACTCGGGGTTGCGTTTCATCAACTCCTTGCGAACTTCCTCGACCTGTTCGGCGGCGGGCAGGGCAGCGATCCGCTGGACGTCAGCGTCGGTGAACGGGGCCACGGCAACCGGCGGCATCTTCGCTTCGGGCGAAGGAACGCCGGACGGCACGCGGGCCAGACGCAGGCCGAGGTTGAAACTCCGGGACGACGCTGGGTCCGCGTAGCGGGACGACGCCCGGCAATGTCCAACGGCACTGGACCAACTTCCGCCCCGGCCCACTCGACGTGAAGCTCCATCGACCACCAACTCAGTCTCTTCGCACCACTCGTGTACATTTCCGTGCATATCGTGCAATCCGAGCGAATTCGGCGGGTACGAACCCACTTTGCACGGTCTCTTCAACGCTTTGTCGGTTTTGGTGTCGTAATTCGCCTGATCCGGCAGCAGCCTGTCCGTCGGCTTCGCGAAGTAATAGTCGAACGCGCTATCCAACTTGTCCGTGGGGCCTCCCCTGCATGCGTACTCCCACTCCGCCGTCGTTGGGAACCGGTATTTCCAGCCCGATTCCTTTTCTTGCTTGTTCAGCCGCTCGATGAAAAGTTGACATTCTTCCCACGATACCTGCTCCACAGGGAACCGTATTAGGTCCGCGTCGGGAATGTCCATCACTGCGTCTTTGCTTGCACCGTTGCGCTGGAACGCGCTTTTGTTCAGGCCCTTGAACCCCTCCCATTCCGCCTGTGTCACCTCGTACTTGCCGAGGTAGAAATCCTGCTCAATCACCACCTGTGTGTCGCCTCTCTGGTTCGCCGCGCCGCCCAGCCACGACTTGCCCTTCGGCACCTTCACGAACTCCATGCCGAGGCTGTTCTTGAAGGGGGGCCCCTGCGTCACGACCTGGATCGGCGGCGTGGGTGGGACCGGGACCGCGGAGGCCGAATCGTCTTTCGGCTTCGACTCGGGCCTGTTGAAGTACAAGCCCGCAACGATGGCCACCAACCCGACGAGGCATAACACGATGAAACTCGAGACGATGACCCGTTTCCCGAACCCGACCGTGGGAAGGGCTCGCTGCGGAATTCGGGAAAAATCCTTCAGCTTCGAGCCGCCCTTGAGCTGGGCCTCGCAGTCGGCCAACACGTCGGCCACTTCTCGGGCCGACTGGTAGCGGTCATCGGGGTTCTTGGCGTGCAGTCTGGTGATGATGTCGCACAGCCATTGCGGCGTTTCCGGGATGATCTCACGGATCGGCCGCGGCGTGTCCTCGGCCACCCGCTTGAGCACCGCGACGGTGCTGTTCGCCCGGAAGGGCGGGCGGCCGGCCGTCATCTGGTAGAGCACGCTGCCCAGGCTGAACAGGTCGGCCCGCTGGTCGAGTTGTTGCCCGAGTGCCTGCTCCGGGGCCATGAACATCGGCGTGCCGGCGATGATCCCACTCTGCGAGATGCTGGCGTCGTCGGCGGCGCGGGCCAGCCCGAAGTCGGTGATCTTCACCTTCCGTTGCGAGCCACCTTCGATCAGGATGTTCGCGGGTTTGATGTCGCGGTGGATCAGGTCGGTGGCGTGTGCGGCGGCCAATCCCTCGGCGATCTGCCGGCCGATCCGCAGCACCTCGGACACGGCCAACGGACCGGTTCGGTTGAGGAGTTGTTGAAGGGTTTCGCCGGGGATGAACTCCATGACGAGGTACGGCAGCGGCTGTTCCACGACCTCGTACACCTGCACCACATTCTCGTGCCGCACCTGGGCGGAGGATCGGGCCTCGCGGAGGAACCGCTTGCGGGCGGGCGAGGTGGCGGCCATCTGCGGGGCCATCACCTTGATCGCCACGACCCGCTGGAGGATGTCGTCGAACGCCCGGAACACGATCCCGAAGCCGCCCTTCCCGAGCACCCGGAGCACCTCGTAGTGCCCGATGCGGCCGAGCGAATCGGGGCGCGTGGATGGGGCCAAGAAGGTGATCGGTTCGTCCTCGGTACCGGCCGGTGCCGTGGCATCCAGGGTGGGGGTGAAGGCGCGTGTGGCGGCGTTCCCCGCGTCCGGCGGGGCGTCGAGCAGACTGTCCGGCTGTTCGAGAGCCCGGAGGAGTGCCTCGACGCGAGCTTGTAACTCCGGTTCGCCATCACATGCCCCAGCGAGGAAGGCGGTACGGGCATCGCGATCAAGGATCGCCACGGTCGCGGAGAACACGACCTGGACACGGGCGGGGTCGGTGGGCATCGCCTGCTCCAAGTGAAAACACTACTTACCAATGCGTCGTCCCGGGCGGCGGCTGTCGAACAAAATCAGGAATCGTTCGACATCGCATCCCGCAGCCAGGCCCGGGCGTACGTCCACTTCTGGCGGGCGGCGTACACGGTCAACCCGAGGGCCGCAGCCACTTCCTCGTGGCCGAACCCTGCGAACTGGCGGAGTTCCACCACACGGGCGGCTACCGCATCCTCGGCCGCGAGCCGGGTGAGGGCGTCGTCGAGGGCGATCAGCCGGTCGTCCGGATCGCGTGCGGGCACGTCGGGCAGTTCGGCGCGGTCCAGCCGGCCGCCGTGCTTCTCCCGACGCTTCCGCCGGGCGGCGTCCACCAGGATGCGGCGCATGGCCTCGGCGGCGGCCGCGAAGAAATGCCCGCGATTCTCCCACCGGGTGTCACCGGCCGGGCCGATCAGTCGCAGGTACGCTTCGTGGACGAGGGCCGTGGCGTCGAGCGTATGGCCGGCAGCTTCGGCGGCCATACGCGAGCGGGCGAGCGTCCGCAACTCGTCGTATACGAGCGGCAGCAGGTCGGCGGCGGCTTGGCGGTCGCCGGCCGTGGCGGCATCGAGCAGATGGGTCACGTCGGACATTCGCCCGAGTGTACCGGATGCCGGTAGCGTGAGCGCGGGAAATCCTTCCGCCGAACCGCGATCTGACCTCTCACCGGCTTTCAATTACCCACAACTCCTGAAAGCCATACTTCGGCAGCGTTTATGGCGAGAAAAATTGGACCGCTGATGTTGGGGTTCATGGTCGTCCGCTGCAGCGTTTCTCAGCGGATTTCGACCTCTTGCTCCAACCGCCTCGGACTTGTGGGGAATTGAAAGTCTCACCGGACGCTTAC
>JANNVG010000356.1:0-3456 GCA_031414395.1 Fimbriiglobus sp. | reverse complement strand
GTCGGCCCCTCGCTCGCGCGTCGGGCTAACAAGTACTTCGGCCGGCGCGGCTGGTAGGATGACGTGGCCTCCGAGGTGTCGCCCGTGACCGCTGCCCCGCCCCGTCGCCTGTTGTGGCTGCTCGTCGGCGTCGTCCTGCTGGGACTGCTGGCGAGCAACCTGTACCTGCTCGTCCGGGCGTCCGACGCTATTCGCGCGCTCCCCCCGCCGGGTCTGACCGAGCGAGATCGACCCGTCGCCGAGGCCGACATCCGCGCCGTGCTCACCGCGCAACAAGACGCCTGGAACCGCGGCGACCTGGACGGCTTCATGGCCGGGTATTGGGACAACGAGGAACTGCGGTTCGCGTCCGGCGACACCGTGACGAACGGCTATCAGGCGACGAAGGAGCGGTACTTTAAGCGGTACAAGGCGGACGGCAAGGAGATGGGCCAGCTCATGTTCAGCGAGGTGACGGTGGAAGTGGTCACGTCTGATGTCGCGCTCGTGCGGGGCCGGTGGCGGTTGAAGTACGAGAAGGCGGCCGACGAACCGCACGGTCTGTACACGCTCACGATGCGGCGGTTCGGCGACGGGTGGAAGATCACCACCGACCACACGTCGGCCGCGGAAAAGAAGTGACTTTCCGCGCATCGGTCGGCAGCCTCGTGTCTCTATTCAATTCGTATGGCCCGTTTCGGCGACCTCCTGGCAACCCTCCTGCGGCGGCGGACGCCCGACGGCGACCCGCTGCCCGACGGCGTGCTGCTCGACCGCTTCGCCCGCACTCGCGATCCCGCCGCGTTCGAACTGCTCGTGTGGCGGCACGGGCCGATGGTGCTGGCCGCGTGTCGCCGAATGCTTCGAGACAGTCACACCGCCGAGGACGCATTCCAGGCCGCGTTCCTCGTGCTGGCCCGGAAGGCGGGGAGCGTTCGCGGGTCGGCGGCCGGCTGGCTGCACCGGGTGGCCCTGCGGGTGTGCCTGCGGATGAAGCGGCGGCTTCCGCCCGTTTCACTCGACGCAGACCCGATGTCCCCCGCAACTGCCGATTCCGCCGAAGCCGCCGAACGGTCGGCCATTCTGGACGACGAGGTGTCGCGGTTGCCCGAGTGGTTACGGGTGCCGGTGGTGGTGTGCTACCTGCAAGGGCACACCACCGAGCGGGCCGCTCAGGTACTCGGCATCCCCCGCGGCACGGTGTTGTCGCGGCTGGCGACGGCCCGCAAACGGTTGGCAGCGCGACTGTCCGCCCGCGGGATCGCCCCGCTCGTCGCGGCAGTGGCCGTTTCCGAGCTTTCCGCCGACGCGGGCCGTACGGTGGCGGAGTCGGCGGTCGGTTTCGCGGTCGGTCAATCCACAACAAGTGTTCCCGTTCAACTCGCTCTGGAGGTGTTGGCAATGACGAAGCGAACGATGGCGGCGGTGGCCGCCGCGGTGCTCATCCTGACGGCCGGCGTGGGAACGGGCGTCGGGTTCGTTGCCGCCCAAGGCAACCGCCCGACCGCCACTTCACCCGCCCCGACCGCCGACCCGAAGAAGCCCGAACCGGCCGCCACCCCGGCCAACGACAAGGCCCGCCAGGAGCGGAAGGACATGCTTCTGAAACTGGTCGCCAGCGTGGACGCTGAACTCAAGGGTGTGGGCACCGACGACCTGGACGGCCTCCGCCAACGGCTCCGCGCGGCCGAAGTGCGCCAGGCCGAGCTGCTCACCCGCGCGCGGACCCAGCGGCTGTCGATCCCGGATGAACTGGAGGACGAACTGGTGAAGGCCGAAGAGCGCGTGACGGCGGCGAAGGCCGCGACGGTGGCGGGCGACGTGCTGGCCGAAGCGGTGAAACTGCACCCGAAGGTGACGGGGGTGCAGAAGCGACTGTCGGCGAAGGAAGACGAGTTGCGGGCGAGCAAGCTGCCGAAGGGCGACGCTGGGCGGAAGAAGCTGGACGACGAGCGGGTGGCGCTGTTCCGGGAGTTGCAGGCGGCGCAGAAGGAAGTCGGCCCGGAGGTGGAGGCGTACCTCCGGACGCCCGCGCTGGTGGACGCCCAGAAGGCCCGCGCCACCGTCGAACGGAAGATGGAACGACTGATGCAGAAAGCCGATGTCAGCCGCCACGAGTTGGATCAGGTGGAGCGAGAGGTGGCCGAGTTGAAAGCGAAGTTGGCCAAGCTTGAACCGCAGGCCGAGGAGGTGGGGTGGCTGAAGGAGAAGCGGAAGCGATTGAAGCAGGAGTTGCTCGAACTGGAACTGCGGGAGTTCGGAATCGGGAAGTGAAAAAATGAAGCGCCGGCCGACTCCGGGGACGCTGCCAACCCCGAAGCCGACCGGCACTTCACCAGACACGATGCGCCACCCGCCCGCGTTATTGTCCGGTTCGCCGATTTTTTTCTTGCGGACGCATTTCCCACCGGCATCATGAGTTGCGCGATACCCAACTTCGCCGCGAGCTTTGCGAGCGCCCGCTCCCGGAGGTCGCGGCGAACAGGTCGAACATTCCCCCGGACTCTCCCCATGACCACCCTCTCCCGTCGCTCGTTCCTGGCCGCGTCCGCGGTCGCCCCGCTGCTGTTGCCGGCGGTCGCAAAAGCCGTAGAACCGAAAAAGGACGACGCCAAGTTCAAGCTCGGCCTCGTCACCTACAACGTGGCCAAAGACTGGGACCTGCCGACCATTCTGAAGCACTGCAAGGCGGCGGGGGTGGCGGCGGTGGAGTGCCGCACCACGCACAAGCACGGCGTCGAACCGAGCCTGACCGCGGACCAACGCAAGGACGTGAAGAAGCAGTTCTCCGACGGCGGTGTGGTGTTCTGGGGGTGCGGCAGCGTGTGCGAGTTCCACTCGGAAGACGCGGCGGTGGTGAAGAAGAACGTGGAGCAGTGCAAGGAGTTCATCGACCTGGTGAAGGACCTCGGCGGCAAGGGCGTGAAGGTGCGGCCGAACGGCGTGGGCAAGGGGATGTCGGTCGAGCAGGCGGTGGCGCAGATCGGCAAGGCGCTGGCCGAGTGCGGCAAGGCGGCCGAGAGTGCGGGCGTCGAGATCTGGGTGGAGGTCCACGGGCCGAAGGAGAGTACCGCCCAGCCGAAGGTGATGCGGGCGATCATGGACGCTTGCGGGCACAAGGCGGTCGGGGTGACGTGGAACTCGAACGACGGCGAGGCGGTGAACGGCAGCATCGCCGACGGGTTCGAGTTGCTGAAGGGGCACATCAAGAGCTGCCACATCAACGACCTGGGCAAAGACAAGAAGGGCGTGTACCCGTACCGCGAGCTGTTCAAGAAGCTGGCGGAGATCAAGTACGACCGCTACACGCTGTGCGAAGTGGGCACGGCGGTGAAGCCGGACGACGGCGAGAAGTGGTTGGCCGACTACCACAAGCAGTGGAAGGAACTGGTCGGGTGAAGTGTGTTCGGCCACTGGTTCGCCCGGTCGCAAGCTCCCGGCGATGACACGCCGCCTTGTCATCGCCGGGAGCTTGCG
>JANNVG010000355.1:0-3096 GCA_031414395.1 Fimbriiglobus sp. | reverse complement strand
GGAGCGGGACACGATCTCCCGCTCCCTGGCGGTCGCGGCTCGTCGGCCCGTTCCCCGCCGAGTAGCATTTCCCTACTCCCCACCGAGCCGACCATGACCGTCGTCCCGCCGCCGGCACTCTACTTTGAAGACCTCGACCCGGCGGTGACGTACCAGTCGGCCGCCCGCACCATCACGCAGGCGGACATCATGACGTTCGCCGGGTTCAGCGGCGACTTCAACCCCATCCACATCGACCACGAGTTCGCCAAGGGCACGCCGTTCCGCCAGCCGATCGCGCACGGGTTCGGCATCTTCAGCATCGCCAGCGGGCTGGGCACGAACTCGCCGGCCACGCACACGGTGGCCCTCATCGCCGTGAGGGACTGGCGGTTCACGGCCCCGGTGTTCATCGGCGACACCATCCGCATGGTCAGCCGGGTGGCGGAGAAGACGCTGAAAGGGGTGGGCAAGCGGGGCGAGGTGGTGTGGTTCCGTCAGCTTTTCAACCAGCACGGCAAGGTGGTGCAGGAGGGGCACATGGTGACGCTCGTCGAGTGCCGCCCGAAGGGGTGAAGGGCGAGCCGGGGGCGGGGTGGCGGGTGTAATGCGTTCAACGGTTCGGTGTTCACCTCACACCCACCGAGGCCTTGCCATGTTCGCCGTTCCACTTCTCGCCCTGTGTCTGGCCGCCGACGCCGAACCGAAGACGCAGGAGTTCACCGTCGGTGACGTGAAGCGGGAGGCGGTGGTGTACGCCCCCGCCAAGCCGGGCAAGACGGTGCCGGTGGTGTTCGCCTTCCACGGGCACGGCGGCACGGCCAAGCACGCCGCCCGCACGATGGCCTACCACACGCACTGGCCGGAAGCCGTGGTGGTGTACCCGCAGGGGGTGCCGACGGTCGGGCAGTTGACGGACCCGGAAGGGAAGAAAACCGGCTGGCAGGCGAAGGCCGGCGACACCGACGACCGCGACCTGAAGTTCTTCGACGCGATGCTGACGGCGCTCAAGGCGGATCACCCGGTGGACGAGAAGCGGGTGTATTGCACCGGGCACTCGAACGGCGGCGGGTTCACCTACCTGTTGTGGAAGGAGCGGGGCGACGTGTTCGCGGCCGTGGCCCCGAGCGCGGCCGGCGGGCGGAACATCAAGGATCTGAAGCCGCTGCCCTGCCTGCACGTGGCCGGTGAGGCCGACGAGTTGGTGAAGTACGAGAACCAGAAGGCGACGATGGCGGCGGTGCGGAAGACGAACGGGTGCGACGCGGACGGCCAGGAGTGGGACAAGGGCGGCAAGCTGGTGGGCACCGTGTACGAGTCGAAGGGGGGCACGCCGTTCGTGTCGCTGATCGGCCCCGGCGGGCACACCTTCCCGACGGACGCGCCGAAGCTGATCGTCAAGTTTTTCCAGCAGCACGAGAAGAAGTAGGTGCCGGAGCCGTGTGGGTCTGTACCGGGGGGGTGGGGGAAAAGTGGGGGAACTGAAGCAGGATGGCCACGCAGATGCCGCTCGTCGGCCGCGGGTGAGTGTGCCCGCCCGGCGTCAGGCCGAATTGTAGCCGGCCTCTGTGAGGCCGGTCGGGCCGGGGTCACAGACCCCGGCGACAGCAGGACATCACTGCCGCCCGGCGTCAGGCGAGGACGGCGTTCACCACGTGCCCGTGGACGTCGGTCAGGCGGCGGTCGATGCCGTTGTGCAACACGGTCAGCTTGGTGTGATCGACGCCGAGCAGGTGCAGGGCGGTCGCGTACAGGTCGTACACGTCCGTCTTGTCGGTCGCGGCCAGGTGGGACAGGTCGTCGCTCTCCCCGTGGGCCGTGCCGCCCTTCACCCCCGCCCCGGCCAGCCACGTCACGGACGTGCCGCCGTTGTGGTCCCGCCCGTCGCCGTTCTGCGTCACCGGCATCCGCCCGAACTCGGTGGTGAAGATGACGAGCGTGTCGTCGGCCAACCCGGTGGCCTTCAAGTCCGCCAGCAGCTCCGCGACGGGTTGGTCCACCTGCTTCGCCACGGGCGGCAGCTCCTTCGGGATGCTGCCGTGGTTGTCCCAGTTGCCCGTCGGCCCGCCGGCCCCGCTCCACACCTGCACGAACCGCACCCCCTTCGCCAGCATCCGCCGGGCGAGCAGGCAGTTGCGGGCGAACCCGCCGTCGGCCCCCGCGCGGTCAGTGCCGTAGGCGGCGTGCGTGGCCTTCGTTTCTTTCGTCAGGTCGAACACCTCCGGCGCGGCGAGCTGCATCTTGGCGGCCAACTCGTAGCTCTCGACTCTCGCTGACAGCCGGCTGTCACCGAGCCGGTCGGCGGCGTACTTGCGGTTCATCTGTTGAAGCAAATCGAGGCCGTCGGCGGACGCGGCCGGGGTGACGAACTTGGCGTCCTTCGGCGCGGCGAGGTCCGGAATGGGCGACGCGGCAGAGGGGTTGATGACGGTGCCGGCGTGCTGGGCGGGCAGGAAGCCGGGGGAGAAGTTGCCGTTCCCGTTGTACGGCAGCCCGCGGGGGTCGGGCAGCACCACGAACGCCGGCAGGTCGTCGGCCAGCCGGCCGAGCGCGTACCCCACCCAGGCGCCGGCGGCGGGGAACCCTGGGGTGATGAAGCCGGTGGTTTGCAGGTACGCGGCCGGGCCGTGGACGCTCGACTTCGACGCCAGTGCCATCATGAAAGCCAGGTCGTCCACGCGCTTGGCCAGGTGCGGGAACACGTCCGTCACCCACCGCCCGCACTCGCCGTGCTGCTTCCACGCGAACGGCGACTTCATCGCCGGGCCGGGCGTGCCGGTGGCCGTCGCCTTCAGGCCGATGTCCACCACCTTACCGTGCTGCTTGATCAACTCCGGCTTGTAGTCGAACGTGTCCATCTGGCTCATCCCGCCGTTCAGGAAGATCTGCACCACCCGCTTCGCCTTCGCCTTGTGGTGCAGCCCGCCGTTCAGCTTCGGGTCCGGCTTGGCGGTGTCGGCGACCGCGAGCAGGTGCGACAGCGCCAGCCCGCCGAAGGATGTGGACAAGAAGTGACGACGGGAGTGCATGGGAGGCTCCGACGAGCCGCGACCGCCCGGGGGCGGGGCATTTAAGCCCCCCTCCCCGGCGGGGGCGGCTCGTGTTAACGGGATCAGG
>JANNVG010000354.1:0-1781 GCA_031414395.1 Fimbriiglobus sp. | reverse complement strand
CAGTCATTGGTCATCAGTCACTCGCCACCCGCCCACACCGTACAGGACGCCGCGGGTTCGGAATCTCGCGGTTCGGACCGATGACGAATGACAGATGACACCCGAGGCTACTTCTTCTTCCCGGCTTCCACGTTGTCGGCGAGGATTTTCGTCACCACGCCCGAGCCGACGGTGCGACCGCCCTCGCGGATGGCGAACCGCAGGCCCTCGTCCATGGCCACCGGCATGCCGTCCATCAGGTTCACGACCACGTTCACGTTGTCGCCGGGCATGCACATCTCGACGCCGGCCGGCAGGGTGATGCTCCCGGTCACGTCGGTCGTGCGGAAGTAGAACTGCGGCTTGTACCCGCTGAAGAACGGGGTGTGCCGCCCGCCCTCGTCCTTGCTCAGCACGTAGATGCTGGCCTCGAAGTTGTTGTGCGGGGTGATGCTGCCCGGCTTGGCGATCACCTGGCCCCGCTCGATGCCGGTCCGGTCGATGCCCCGCAGGAGCGCGCCCACGTTGTCGCCGGCGATGGCGCTCTCGAGGGTCTTCTGGAACATCTCCAGGCCGGTGATGGTGGTCTCGATCTTGTCCTTGCGGAGGCCGAGCACCTCCACCTTGTCGCCCACTTTGGCCGTGCCCCGCTCCACCCGCCCGGTGGCCACGGTGCCCCGCCCTTCGATGCTGAACACGTCCTCCACGCTCATCAGGAACGGCTTGTCTTCGGCCCGTTCCGGCATGGGGATGAAGCTGTCCAGGGCGGCGATCAGTTCGTCGATGCTCTTCGAGCCGGGGCCGGCGTCGTTGTCCGGGTGCTCGAGCGCGTCCTTCGACTGCCCGCGGATGATCGGGGTGGTGTCGCCGGGGAACTCGTACTTGCTCAGCAGCTCGCGGATTTCCAGTTCCACCAGTTCGAGCAGTTCCGGGTCGTCCACCGTGTCGCACTTGTTCATGTACACGACGATGTGCGGCACGCCCACTTGGCGGGCGAGCAGGACGTGCTCGCGGGTCTGCGGCATGGGCCCGTCGTTCGCCGCCACCACCAGAATGGCCCCGTCCATCTGGGCCGCGCCGGTGATCATGTTCTTGATGAAGTCGGCGTGCCCGGGGCAGTCGATGTGCGCGTAGTGCCGTTCCGGCGACTCGTACTCGACGTGCGAGACGGCGATGGTGACGGTCTTGTTCGCGTCCCGCACCGTGCCGCCTTTGGTGATCTCCGCGTAGCTCTTCACCGCCGTCTTGAACTTGTACCCCTGGCGGGCGACGATCGCCGCCGTGAGGGTGCTCTTGCCGTGGTCGATGTGACCGATCGTGCCGACGTTCAGGTGCGGCTTGGTCCGTTTGAATTCGCCCTTAGCCATCGTACTCTCCGCTGTCTCCGGGTGTGGAGTGTGGTGTGTTCTGGTGGAGTCCGGGACCGAACCGCCCGTCGTGTGAGCCGCGTGGCGGGTACGCCCCGCCGGCGGACAGAGCTGCTGGTGGGGCTTGAACCCACGACCTCCTCATTACCAATGAGGTGCTCTACCACTGAGCTACAGCAGCGATCATTCCTGCGTCAACCGTCCGGCCGGTGGTCGCACCGGCTGTACTGTGATACGCCGCCGACCGGCGGCCGACTAGAGCGGGCGATGGGATTTGAACCCACGACATTCTGCTTGGAAGGCAGAAGCTCTACCGCTGAGCTACACCCGCGGGAGCGGGAGTTCCAGGTTCCACGTTCCACGTTCCCAGTCAAAAAGCCCTCGGCTCTAAACTCGGAACCTGGAACGTGGAACCTGGAACTGTGCGCCTTGGGG
>JANNVG010000353.1:0-1787 GCA_031414395.1 Fimbriiglobus sp. | reverse complement strand
CGTCGGCCGACGCGCTCGTCTCCGCCTCGCGGCAAACCGTTTCCGGGTACACTGGTGCGTTGCGTGGACTCGGGGGTGGGGGTTTTCAACATGACCGAATCTGAGTGGCTGAATTCGAAGGACGGTTGGGGAATGTTTCTTCTCGTCGAAGAGCGGTTGCCACCCCGGAAACGATCCGTCGTCTGGGAGGTAACTGAGTTGAGCTCAAGGAGTGGGAATCGACCTCACGGCGACTATGTAATTCTTGCCAGATACCTCCGCGAGCAACTCGGCAACCCGTTCCGGCCGTATCGCTGTGAACCCGAGTGGCGCACCGAAACGGTTCTCGCCCTCGCGTCCGCCATCGAAGCCGAACACGCCTTCGACCGGATGCCCATCCTGGCGGACGCGCTCGAAGAGGCCGGGTGCGATGAACAGCCCATGCTCGACCACCTCCGCGGTGCCGGCCCGCACGCCCGCGGGTGCTGGGTGCTCGACCTGATCCTCGACCGCGAGCCGGAGTTGTTCGCCCATTCGCCGCTCGTGCCCACCCCCCGCCGCATGAAGCTCGGCCCGTTCACCCCGCCGGCCGAAGGGATGGCGTAGCTCTGGTAGGGCGGGTCGAGCGGCCGGGGAAGCCGGTTGCGTTTCCGATTAGCAGGCAGCAACGCAATCCCGAACACCGGCCGCGATGCCCCGCCGCGAACCGCGGTCGCGGATTTCCGGCGGGGCGTCGCGGCCGGTGATTCGAGACGTTGAGCGACCGTCGGATTCGATCACCGGCAGGTGTCCCCGGCCGCTCGACCCGCCCTACCCGAACCGTGCCGCCTGGCAGGCGGCACCGACTTCGGAGGGAATATTCCCCGCCGTAGCGCATCACATTCGGATGCCCCTCCCGCGCTCGTTCGTAAATTGATCCTCTCACACCCCAGCGCCGCACCCATGACCGCACTTCTCGAACGCCCGCCGCTCAACCCCACCCGCGACCCGTTCCACGTGCGGGAAGTCATCGCCCCCGAAACGCCGCCGACCAAGCGGAAGCACAAGGTGATCGCCGTCCTGCCGGCGTACAACGCCGCCCGCACCCTCGCCGCCACGGTGGGCGACATCCCCGCCGGCAGTGTCGATGAGATCCTGCTGGTGGACGACGGCAGCAAAGACGACACGGTGAAGATCGCCCGCGACATGGGGCTGAGCGTGATCGTCCACGAGAAGAACAGCGGCTACGGCGGCAACCAGAAGACGTGCTACCGCTACTGCCTGGAGAGCGGGGCCGACGTGGTGGTGATGATCCACCCGGACTACCAGTACGACTCGCGGGTCATCCCGCACGCCGTCGGCATGATCGAGTTGGGCATCTGTGATGTCATCTTAGGCAACCGGATTCGCACGCGGGCCGAGGCGGTGGGGTGTGGCATGCCGTGGTGGAAGTACGTGAGCAACCGGGCGCTCACCCTGTTCGAGAACGTCATGCTCGGGCAGAACCTGGGCGAGTTCCACAGCGGGTTCCGCGTGTATCGCCGCAGCGTGCTGGAAACGATCCCGTTCGAAAAGAACAGCGACGACTTCGTGTTCGACACGCAGTTCCTGTGTCAGGCGGTGCGGTTCGGCTTCCGCCTGGGCGACGTGCCGGTGCCGGTGCGGTACTTCGACGAGGCGAGCAGCATCAACTTCAAGCGGAGCCTGACCTACGGCCTCTGTACCGTCACCACCGTCGGCGGGTTCTGGCTGAACAAGTTCGGCGTGCCGAGCAAGCTGTATACGAAGAAGGCGAAATCGTAGGGCGGGTCGAGCGGCCGGCTAAACCC
>JANNVG010000352.1:0-1950 GCA_031414395.1 Fimbriiglobus sp. | reverse complement strand
CGGGCGAAGCCCGCGGCGTGCCTGCGTTTCCAGGGCCTTCGCCAGTGCGTCGGCGCCGTGGTTGTTGAACCCCATGCGGATGACGAGAGCCCCGGCGTGCGGCTCTCGGAACATCCGTGGCTTGTCGTTCCCCGGTTGGTCCTTTGGTGTGACGGTGCCCAGTTCCAGGAAGCCGAAGCCGAACGCCCACCACGCGAGCGGGGCCTCGCCGTTCTTGTCCATGCCCCCGGCCAGCCCGACTGGGTTGGGGAACGTCAGGCCGAGCGTTCGGACGGGCATCGGCCGCGGGCGAGCGAGGGCGTGCAACAGCCGACACACGACGGGCACTTGCGACAGCAACTTCGTGCCGGCCATGACCGCGGTGTGCGCGAACTCGGCGTTCAGTTGGAACAGCAGCGGGCGGACGAGAGAGGTGTACACCATGCCCGCATTTTACGACTGCCCGTAGCAGTCGGGCTGTAGCCGGGGTCTGTGATCCCGGTCCGACCGGCCTCACAGAGGCCGGCTACAGTGCCGAGACCTCGACCCCGTAGAACAGCCACATGGACAGCATCGCCCCACGCCGACGGAGTTGGCTCGCCTTCCTGCGGGACACCACCTTCCGCTCCCTGCGGCACGCCGACTACCGCCTGTACTTCGCCGGGCAGGCGGTGTCGTTCACCGGCAGTTGGGTGCAGAGCACGGCCCTCATGTGGTCGGTGTACGCCATCACCAACAACCCCCTGTGGCCGCCGCTCGTGCTAGTCGCCACCGTCGGGCCGACGATGTTGCTCGGGGCCGTCGGCGGGGCGCTCGCGGACCGCTTCCCGAAGCTGCCGCTCATCCTGGGGTGTCAGGTGCTGTTCCTGGTGAACGCGGTGGCACTCGCCGTGCTCATGTGGCTCGGTCTCGCCGACCCGTGGGTGGTGATCGCCCTCTCCGTGATGAACGGCCTCGTGCAGGCGGTGGACATTCCTACACGGCTGGCGTTCGTGCCCGAATTGATCCCGAAAGCCGACCTGATGAACGCCGTCGGGCTGAACTCGCTGCTGTTCAACCTGGGGCGGGCGGTGGGGCCGGCGCTGGCGGGGCTGGTGTTCCTGACCTGCCGCGGGCTGATGGGGGAGGGGGCCGAGTCGCTGGCCGTCACCCGCGTCGGGGCGACGGTGTGTTTCTTGATGAACGCGGTCAGCTACGCGGCGGTCATCGTCTCGCTCGTGGCAATGAAGCCCGGCGTGGTCGCGGCGCGGAAGAAGCCCGGTCGCATGTCGGAAGGGTTGCGGTTCGTGTGGCGGAACAAGCCGCTCGCCGCGCTGCTGGCGTGTACCTTCGCCGCGAGCGTGTTCGGCTGGCCGCTGCTCACGCTGTTCCCGGCGTACACCCGCACTGTGCTGGACCACGCGGAGAAGGAGTACAGTTGGCTGGTGAGCGCGCTCGGGGCGGGGGCACTGGTGGCGGCGCTGATGAACGCCACCTACGGGTCGCTCGCACGGGCACGCCTGTTCGTCGCCGTCGGCTCGTGCCTCACGGCGGTGGCCGTCTTCGGCATGACGTTCTCCACCTCGCTTCTCCCGGCCGTGCTGTTCGCCGCGCTCTTCGGCTTCGGCATGATCCTGTACCTGAGCACAGGGCAGAGCGTGCTTCAACTGAGCACGCCGGACGACGCCCGCGGGCGGGTGATGGCCCTATGGCCGATGACGCTGAGCGGCGGTGCGGTGGTCGGACACCTGGCGTGCGGGTGGGCGGCGAACGTGTGGCCGATCCCGCACGTCCTGGCGGAGCTGCTGTCCGCCGGCGGTATCCGCGTCACGCTGGAGGCGGTCCACCGCTGACGGCTCGGATGTGGTGGGGGGGGGGCGCCGGGGGGGGGGGGCGGCCCCGCGCGGGGGGGGGCGGGCCCCCAAAGCCCGCGGCCGGGTGGGGGGGGGCGGGCGCGGGGGCCGGCCCCCCCCCCCCCCCCCCCCCCCCCCC
>JANNVG010000351.1:0-2513 GCA_031414395.1 Fimbriiglobus sp. | reverse complement strand
CGACCGCGGCGCTCGCGGGGCTCGCGGCGAATCCAAGACGTGTTCACTTCACTTCCACCGCGTCCACCAGCCACTCGCCGGGGCGACTTCCCTTCACCGCCTTCAGGGTGGCCGTCTTCTTCCCGCCGGTGACTGGCAGTTCCACCGTCACTGTGCCCTTGCTGGTGCCGGTGACGGTGTACTTGTCCACCCCGCTGAAGAACTCGTCCAGCTTGTTCTTCAGTGCGCCGGGGTCGAACTTGCCGCCGAACACGCTCTCGCCTAGCTTGTTCCGCGCGGCCTCGGTCATGAGCGAGCCGGCCAGGGTGTACTTCTTGCGGAAGGCGGCGTCGAGCAGCGCCTGGACCGCGAACTGCGCCGGGGCGTCGTCGCCGCTCAGCGTGGCGTCCGTCACCCCTTTCACCCCCACGCTGATCCAGTCCACCTTGTAGTCGCTCCCGCTCTTCACCAGCCGCAGGAGCGTCCGCCCGCCGCCGGTCTTCGACTTGCCCACCGCGAACACGGCCCCGTCGGCCGTCGTCACGCTCACCTCGTCGGCCGCCACTTCGGTGGCCAGGAACGTCAGGTCGGCGGCGGGTGAGTCCGAGAACACCTTCGTGAACTCGGGCGTCAGTTGTGCCGGGGTGGCCTTCTTGTCGCGGACAGCCACGAGAAAGTCGGTGGCGAACTTCTTGGCGGCGTCGGCCGCCTTCGGGTCGGCGGCGGGCGTGGTGGCCTTGGACGGCGTGCCCGTCCCTTTGCTGCCCGTCGGGCCGGTGGGGGTGGTGCCACCGCACCCGCTCAGGAGGACGGCCACGAGTAGGGCGGGCAGAACGGTCCGTGTCAGGCGCATGGGCAGGCTCCGGGGGTGAAGGTCGTTACGCGGTCGGCGGGGAGAAGAAGTCGGCGACTCGACAGGAGAAGTCGGGAAGGATGTCGTTGCCGGTGAGTGTGTCAGCGGCATCGAGCACTTTCGGCGAGCGTTTCGGCTGGCATCGAATCAGGCAACGTTCTTCGGGTATGAGGAACCACACCTCGCCCACGCCGCGAGTGATGGCGTCACCAGCCCGGTCCAAAGATGGACTCGACCACCTCGGCCCCACCACCTCGACGATCAGAACGGGCGTGTCGGTCGAGAATCGTGGCTGAAAATCGTCGGCGTTCGACACGCCGTTGAACAGCATGACGTCAGGCATGAAGACGGTCAGCGGGTCACGCTCGAACACGACCCCATCCGTCTGCCACGCCACTTCGCCCCGGCGTTGCTTGATGCAGTATTCAGCCAGCAAGTGAGTGACAGCCTGCCGTTCCGCAGACGGCGGAGGCAGAGGGAACACTCGCCCGCGGTGGACGTGCATCCGGGCCTGGGCGTTCTCCGGGCGGTTGGCCCACTCGAAGAACTCCTCGGCCGTCATGAGTGCCGTCGAAACCGCGGACATGCCATGCCCTCCGTGCGGGTCATCACTTGGCCAGTTCGACCACCATCTTGGCGGCATCCGTCAGCGTCGGGGCGACGCGGATGGCCGGGATCTCGTCCGTCACCGCGGCCAGGATCTCGCGGGCCTTGTCCACCTCGTTGCCTTCCAGTCGCACCACCACCGGCACGTTGAACCCGACCTCGCGGCCGGCCTTCACCAGCGCTTCCGCGATGCGGGCGCAACTGGCGATGCCGCCGAACACGTTCACGAAGATGGCCTTCACCTTGCTGTCGCTCAGGATGATGCGGAACGCCTCCACCGCGTTCTCGGCCGTCACCCCGCCGCCCACGTCCAGGAAGTTGGCCGGGCTGCCGCCGTAGTAGTTCACCATGTCCATCGTGGCCATCGCCAGTCCGGCCCCGTTCACCAGGCAGCCGATGGTGCCGTCGAGTTGGATGTAGTTCAGGTTGGCGGCGGCGGCGCGGATCTCGGTCGGGTTCTCTTCGGCCAGGTCGCGGAGCGGGGCGAGGTCTTTGTGCCGGAAGCCGGCGTTGTCGTCGAAGTCCACTTTCGCGTCCAGGACGATCACGTCGCCCTTCTTCGTCACGGCCAGCGGGTTCACTTCCACGATGCTGGCGTCCTTGTCGAAGTACAGCTTCGAGATGGCCATCAGGATTTTGACGACCGGGGCGATCTGGTCGTTGGTGAAGCCCAGGTCGAACGCCATCTTTTGCGCCTGATACGCCTTCAGCCCGGTCTCCGGTTGCACCTGCACCTTGAAGATCAATTCGGGCGTCTCGTGCGCCACCTTCTCGATGTCCATGCCGCCGGCCGCCGACCCCATCAGGATGGGCATCCCGGTCGTCCGGTCGAGCACCATGCTGACGTAATACTCCTTGTCCGGTTCGGCGTCGGCCTGCACGATGAGCGTCTGAATCTTCTGCCCTTCGGGGCCGGTCTGGAGCGTCTTGAGCGGGTACTTGAACATCAACTCGGCGACGGCCCTCGCCTTGTCGCGGGTGGACACGAACTTCACCCCGCCGATCTTCGGCGTGTGGCCGAGCAGTTCGCCCGCCCCGCGCCCGCCGGCGTGGATCTGCGCCTTCACCATCGCCC
>JANNVG010000350.1:0-4600 GCA_031414395.1 Fimbriiglobus sp. | reverse complement strand
CGGCCGTCGGCGGTCGCGTCCGCCCCGGACGTGCCCGCCGCCACCCACCGCCCGTTCGCCCACGCCGCGCACGAGCGGAACGCCAGCGGGTTGGTCAGCTTCCACGCTTGCCCGCCGTCGCTCGTGACCGCCGCGTTCCACCCCACCTCGTTCGGCTTGGTGTAATCCCCGCCGACGATCATGCCGTTCATGTCGTCCCGAAACGTGATGCCGAACACCCCCGCCGACTTGCTGCCGGCGGTCAGCGGGCTGGCTTGCACGGTCCACGTCTTGCCGCGGTCGGTGCTGTGGAACACCCGCCCGCCGTTCGGCCCGCCGGTCACGAACCACGCCCCGTTTTCACCGTGCGTGATGAGACACGTGCCGCTCGCCGCGAACGCCCCTTCGTCGGCCAGTGCCGCCGGCATGTCGCACGTCAGCGGCTGCCACGTCTTGCCGTCGGTCGTTTGCACGAGTTGAAACCTGCCGCCGATGGGGTCGCCGAGCGCGAGGCCGTGCGTCTCGTCCCAGAAGGCGAGGGCGTCGAAGAACCCGGCCGCGTCGGGGTTGGTGAATTGCAGTTTCCACGACCGGCCGCCGTCGGTCGTCTTGTAGACGCGCGACTGGTCCCCGTCGCCGGCGCTCAGCACATACGCCACGTCCGGGCCGAACGCTTCGATGTCGCGGAAGTCCAGTTCAGCCGCACCGGGCACCGCGAACACCTGCCACGTCTTGCCGCCGTCGGTGGTGCGAACAACCGTGCCGCCGGTGCCGCTCGCCCACACCACATCGTCGCTCACCACGCACAGCCCACGGAACTTCGCCGCCGTGCCGACGGGTTGCACTTCCCACAACGGCGGCGGAACAGTCGGCGGCGTCGGGGTGGTGGGGGAGGGGCGTGTGCCGGAGAACGAGTCGATACTCAGCCACACCACCATCGCGAACACGCCCGCCACGGCGGCCACGCCGAGCACCAGCAGAAGCACCGGCCGCTGGTTCGGCCGTCCGACGGGGGAAGGCATGGTCTGCGACCTCGGTTCGGGTGTTCCCAATGCTATCGAGAGCGTGCTCCCGCCGCCCGCCGGATGACTGCCCGGCCGGTCTTCATCGAATCTTGATTCGCATTCGGCACTCGCACTCCGCACCATAGCGGCGTCTCGTCTTCCCCGGAGGGTCGTCATGCGATCCCTGTTGGTCCCCCTCGCCCTGTTCACGGTCGTCACCGTGAGCCTGGCCCAAGACAAGCCGAAGGCCGAACCCGGCAAGTTCGCCGGGCCGACCAAAGACGGCTTCCTGCTGCCCAACGGGTGGCACCTGACGCCCGTCGGCAAGCACGCCGTCACCACCGACCTGCCGCTGAACGTGCTGCCGCTGAAGGACAACAAGCACGTGCTGGTGGCCACGAGCGGGTGGAACACGCACGACCTGTACCTGATCGACGTGAGCGGCAGCGAGCCGAAGGAGGTGAGCAAAGTCACGGTCAAGCAGAGCTGGTACGGGCTGGCGGTGAGCGCCGACGAGAGCAAGGTGTACTGGGCCGGCGGCGGCCACGGGGCCGTCCACCAGTTCGACCTGAAGGACGGCAAGCTGACCGCCACCGACGGGCCGAGCACCGAGATCGGCAAGATGTCGCTCGAAGACATCATCAAGCAGAACCCGGAGGCGGCCAAGATGACGCCCGAGGACATCGTGCGGCTGCTGCCCGGCCTGACCGACGCCAAGACGTTCAAGAGCGGGCTGACGTTGAACGAGAAGAAGGGGATGATGTACTCGCTCGACATCAACGCCGGCAGCATCTCCGCCCTCCCGCTGAAGAAGACGGCCCGCCCCGCCACCCCGCTCACCGAGGTGATCGGCGGGCGACCCTACGACGTGGCCGTGGACCCCCGCGGCACCCTGCTGTACGTGACCGACTGGGCCGGCAAGCAGGTGCTGGTGCTGGACGCCGACACGCTCAAGGTGCAACGGAAGATCGGCGTGGGCGAACACCCGAACCAGCTCGCCTTCCACCCGAAGGACGGGCGGCTGTTCGTGGCGTGTGCCAGCAGCAACAGCGTGAGCGTGATCGACACCAAGCGGGGGACGGTGGTCGAGACGATCTTCACCGCACTGTTCCCGAAGGCGCCGGCCGGCAGCACCCCGTGCGGGCTGGTGGTGTCGCCCGACGGCGAGACGCTGTACGTGGCCAACGCCGACAACAACTGCGTGGCCGTCATCGACGTGGGGGCCGACCGCAAGAGCGCGGTCAAGGGGTTCATCCCGACCGGCTGGTATCCCACGTCGGTGGCCCTGACGCCGGACGGCAAGAGCCTGCTCGTCGGCGTGGGCAAGGGCTTGCAGAGCAAGGCGAACCCGATCGACGACGACAAGAAGCGGGAGGGGACCAGCTACCAGCCGAAGAGCTACCCGTACATCGGCAGCACCATGAGCGGGGCGCTGACCGTGCTGCCGGTGCCGGACGAGAAGCAACTGAAGGAGTTCACCGACAAGGTGTACAAGAACTGCCCGTACTCCGATGACCTGTTGAAGGGCACGCTGAGCAAGGAGAAGACGGCCATCCCCACCAAAGTCGGCGACCCCAGCCCGATCAAGTACGTGATCTACATCATCAAGGAGAACCGCACCTACGACCAGGTGTTCGGCGACCTGAAGCAGGGGAACGGCGACGTGTCCCTGTGCATGTTCCCGCGGAAGGTGACGCCCAACCACCACAAGCTGGCCGAGGAGTTCGTGCTGCTGGACAACCTGTACTGCAACGGCCAAGTGAGCCGCGACGGGCACCCGTGGAGCACCGCCGCCTACCACACCGACTACATCGCCCGCGACTGGCACCTGACGTACTCCCGCCGCAAGGGGGTGGACGACACCGACGACGGCGACCTGTCCAACCCGCCGAACGGCTACCTGTGGGACGCCTGCAAGCGGGCCGGCGTGACGTACCGCAACTACGGCGAGTACGGCAAGCGGGTGAGCGACGGGCGGGGCGGGCTGAAGATGGACGCCCGCGTGCCGGGGCTGGTCGGGCACATGTGCCCGGACTTCGGCATCGCCAAGGAGGTCGGCGTGCGGGTGCGGGACACGGACAACGTGGAGGTCTTCATCAAGGAGTACGACGAGTTCGTGAAGGCGAAGAAGATGCCGCGGTTCGTGTGCATGAGCCTGGGCGAAGACCACACCGACGGCACCCGCGTGGGCGCGTTCACCCCGCAGGCGTGCGTGGCCAGCAACGACCTGGCGCTGGGCAAACTGGTCGAGCACGTGAGCAACGGCCCGCTGTGGAAGCAGACGGCCATCTTCGTCATCGAGGACGACGCCCAGAACGGCCCGGATCACGTAGACGCGCACCGCACCGTCGGCCTGGTGATTTCGCCCTACACCAAGAAGAAGCACGTCGATAGCACGCAGTACGCCACGGTGAGCATGATCCGCACGATGGAGCTGATCCTCGGGCTGGAGCCGCTGTCGCAGTACGACGCCGCCGCCCGCCCGATGTTCGAGAGTTTCACCGACAAGGCGGACGAGGCGGCGTACAAGCACACCCCGGCCGAGATCGACCTGACGGCCAAGAACGGCCGCACCGCCTACGGCGCGGATCGGTCGGCCAAGATGGACTTCAGCGAGTACGACAAGATCGACGACTTCGAGCTGAACGAGATCCTGTGGCACGCGGTGATGGGCAAAGACGCCCCCGAGCCGCCGGCCGTGCGGCGGGCCATCGCCTTCCGGGCCGTGAACAAGAAGTGACCGGGCCGGCCCGCGAGGGGGAGACACCGCCCCCTCGCCACTTTCCGAAATCGCAACTTGACTTTCACTTCTCGCAAGTCAATAATCCGCACATCGAGTTTCGTTTTCCGCAACAGGGGGAGTCGGCATGTCTGTCGCCGTCCCGGTGTGGTTCGCCGAGCTGTCCGACGAGGACCGCGAGTTCGTCCGCCGGTTCGTCCTGGCGTCCGGGTCGCTCAAAGACCTCGCCGAGAAGTACGGCGTGTCGTACCCGACCATCCGCGTCCGCCTCGACCGCCTGATCGAGCGGGTGACGGCCGCGGAAGCGGCGGCGACGGCCGACCCCCTGGAGCGGAAGGTGCGCATCCTGGTGGCCGACGGCACCCTCGACGCGGGCGTCGGCCGACAACTCCTCGCCGCACACAAGGCGAGCAAACACGGGGGGGGCAAGTCATGAGTGCGGAGCCGTGGTTCGACCTGAGTACGCAGATCTGGCTGGGGACCGGCGGCGGGGTGTTCGGCGGGCTGTGGGGGTCGGTGCTGGGCATCGCCGGCGGGGTACTGATTCCGAAGGGGCGAGGGAAAGGGTTCGTCTTCGGGCTGTTGTTCTTCGGGCTGGCGGTGGGGGTGGGGATGCTCGGCACCGGGCTGGTGGCGGTGGCGTCGGGCCAGCCCTACGGGGTGTGGTACCCGCTGCTGATCGGCAGCTTCCCGCTGACCCTGCTGGCCGGCGTCTTCGTGTTCGTGGCACGGCACCGTTATCGACAGGTGGAGCTGAGGAAGATGCAGGCGGAGGAGATGGGGTGATCTTCGCCGCGGGGGAACCCCAGGCCCCCCCGCGGGGGGGCGCCCGGGCGGGCCGCGGGGGGTAAAAACCCCGTGAGGTTTAAACACCCAC